>JAYVBU010000270.1:0-5639 GCA_043750335.1 Betaproteobacteria bacterium
CCCGGTACTTTGCGTCAAGCGATAACGGATGCCGCACCAGGTGATTCGATTATTTTAAGTACAGCTGGGTCGATCAAGTTATTTTCAACCCTGGTAATCGACAAGATGCTGTCGATCAGGGCACCAAAAAATGTGAGCGTGTCCCTTGAAGCAAGCGGCAATGGCTTCGGACAATTTACCGTGAATGCAGGCATTTTAAAAATGACTGGTTTCACCGTTGCCAAGGGAGCGAATTGGGGGGGGAGTGGGGCATCGGTGGGGGGCGGTCTGTTTGTGGCAAGCGGGGCTTGGGTCTCTCTGGATAGAATGACTTTTGAGGGCAACGAAGCAATCAATGGCGGTGCCGTTTATAACGAAGGATCGCTGATTGTCCTTAACTCAACTTTTAGCAACAACAGCGCCTTGGATCCTGGTTTTGGATGCGATGGAGGCGGTGCGGGAGCGGCCATCGGCAATCAAGGATATTTGCTGATACGGAATGCAACCTTCGCCAACAATCATAGTTCTTGTGCAGCGGTGCTGTATCAAGTGGGTGCGACAGCCGTTACGCTTATGGCAAATACGCTGATGACAAACCAGGACGGGAATGGCGGGATTGGGGGCGGAGATTTTTGCTTGATACTTAGTGGGAGCGTAGTCTCCATGGGCCATAACATGCAGGACGATACGGGAATAGGTTGCAATTTGGTCGGCGCAGGCGATCAAGTGGTGACCGACACGCTAATCGGCCCATTGGGAAATTATGGCGGCGCGACCCAAACACATGCACTCTTAAGCGGGAGTCCCGCCATCGACGCGGGCGATGATGCCTCTGCGCCGAGCATCGATCAACGTGGCATTGCGCGTCCTTCCGGTGCGGCGAGCGATATTGGTGCTTATGAATTTTTGGTGCGCGTAGGGCCGCCGGCTATTCAATAATACAAAGCACTATTCCGTAACGGCGAGTGGCTAGGGTGTGCAGTTAGGCGCTACCGATGAAACGAATTTTTGGTAAGATTCAAACCGATGCGCCGCCGACCCAAACGGTCGGCGGCGTGTTTTTTTGGTGGGTTCGTATTGTCCAGATACTAGGCAATGTCACCTTGATGCAATTTTTACGGGTAGAGATGATGATGAAAAAAGTGGTTAGAGGATTCTTTAAAACCCTGCGCTTCGCGCTGGGTCCTGTCGTCTTGGTCGGCGAGCGGCTTACCCGGCCAAAGGGCATCGTGCGCCCGCTAGAACAGCAGCAACAGGTCGATGCACAATGCCGTAATCTTGCCTTATATCAATTCAAGACCTGCCCCTTCTGTGTCAAAGTCAGACGCAGCATGCGACGTCTCTCGCTCACCATCGAGCTACGCGATGCGCAACATGACCCGCGACACCGCGAAGCGCTGTTACAAGGCGGCGGTAAAATCAAGACGCCCTGCCTCAGAATTGCCGATGCCCAAGGTCATATCCAGTGGATGTACGAATCAGACGACATCATTCGCTACTTGAACCAACACTTTGCCTAGACTGACTCGAATACTCGGCGCGTATCGCGCTGTAATGTGTAATCCCGCCCTGATTCCAGTTATACTTTTCCGACGAAAACCTGCAAAGGGAGCAGAATGAAAATCGAAGCGGAAGACGTCGTACGATATCTCAAAGAACAGCCGGATTTTTTCGAGCAGCACATTAGTGTATTGCTCGATCTCAAGCTGCCCAACTTGCACGATGAAAAGGCCATTTCCCTTTCCGAGTACCAAGTCGCCGCCTTGCGTGAAAAAAACGCTTTGCTTGAATCCAAGTTGCGCGAACTCATTAAATTTGGTGAAGAAAACGATGTGTTGGGCGAACGCGTACATCGCTTTAGCCTCGCACTGTTGATGGCGGCTAACCTGGACACCTTGTTGCAAGCGATTTATTTTAATTTGCGGGAAGATTTTGCCGTGCCGCATATCGGCATACGTCTGTGGCGGGACGAGATGCCTTCGTCCGAGCGGCCAGAATGTGCGTTAACCAGCAACGAATTGCGCTTGTATGCCGATGGCCTCTCGCATCCTTCTTGCGGCCCCCACGCGCTGTACGAAACTGGCAGCTGGTTCGGCGAGGAGGGCAGTCATTTAAAATCTTTCGCCATGGTGTCGTTACGCACCACGCATACCTTCGGCATGCTGGTGATGGCGAGTGAGGATGCAGGCCGTTTTTACCAGGGTATGGGTACGCTCTATCTGAAGCGACTGGGCGAGCTTGTCAGCGTAGCACTTGATCGTGCACTCACGCGTGAATCCGCGCACGCCTGAGTCTGCGCCGCTTCACCCCGACGCATCGCTGCTCTCGGGTTTTATTGCGCATCTCGCGCATGAACGCCGCCTCTCCAAGCTCACGTGTGAAAATTACCAGCGCGACGTTACCACGCTGCTCGCGCTGGCCCAAAATGTGCGACTGAATGATCTGAAAATCAACCAAGTGCGGCGCTTTGTCGCTCAGTTGCACGGACGCGGCTTAAGCGGCAAGACCCTGGCGCGCATGCTCTCCGCTTGGCGCACGCTCTATCGTTATCTGGCGCGCGACCATGGCTACACGCACAATCCCTGCCTGGGACTCAAGGCACCCAAGCACGAAAGAAAGCTGCCCGATGCACTCTCGCCTGACGCAGCCACACGCCTTGTTGCGACGGATGATTTCGGCCCACTAGCGGTACGCGATGCTGCGATGCTGGAATTATTTTATTCATCCGGCTTGCGGTTGGCGGAATTGACGGGGCTGAGATTGGGCGATGTGGATTTTGCACAGGCCGAGTTACGCGTCACCGGCAAGGGATCAAAAACGCGCATCGTGCCGGTCGGCCAGTTCGCCTTGCAAGCCCTGCAAAAATGGCTGGCGCAGCGCGCAGGCATCGCGCAAGCGGGCGAGCCGCATTTCTTTTTAACGCGCACAGGCACTCCGCTGTCCCCGCGCGCGGTGCAATTGCGGGTTGGCTATTGGGCCAAAAAGCTGGGGCTGGATGTGCACGTGCATCCGCATATGCTGCGCCACTCTTTCGCCAGCCACGTGTTGCAATCCAGTGGCGACCTGCGCGCGGTGCAAGAGATGCTGGGTCACGCCAATATATCCACGACACAGATGTACACCCATCTCGATTGGCAGCATTTGGCCAAGGTGTATGACGCGGCGCACCCTCGGGCAAAGAAAAAAGTTTAGCGTTTTAACCAGGTAATCAATCCCGTGCTCCGATTTTTGTGCATCGTTCGTTTTGGTTTTGCGTTCATCGTGGCGCTGCTCGTGCCCGCCGCTCCGATGGCGGCAGCGATGCCCGATACCGCTCCCACGTACCAGTTGCAAGTATTCGTTGAAAATGATGTGTTTGCTGGTACCGACCGTTATTACACCAATGGCCTGAAATTTGGCTTGGGCCAACTGTTGCAACCGGTGCAGGCAGGGTTCAAAGCACTTCCGGAAAGTATGCTGAATTGGCTGAGCGCATCGAGCGCTGATACGAATTTTGGATTTTTTGCGGGCCAAAATATTTACACTCCACGCAATATTCGTGTGGTCGAAAATCAACCCAATGATCGCCCCTGGGCAGCGTGGTTATATTTGGGCGCTGTCGCGCAGCGCGTCGAGGCCACGCGTCTCGATACGGTCGAGTTGGATATCGGTGTGGTGGGGCCTGCCGCGCTGGGCGAAGCAGTCCAGTCGAATTGGCATAAATTGATTGGCGCGCCACAACCGAAGGGCTGGGACAATCAGTTGCCCAGCGAAGCAGCTTTCTCGCTTGCCTACTTGCACAAGCGCAAATTTGAAGTCGGCGGCGTCGAGTGGATAGCGCACGGTGGCGTGACGCTCGGCACGGTAACGACGCAGGCGCGTGTGGGCGGCATGGCGCGTTTCGGGCAGCACATGACAGGCTTTGGCCCGGACACCATCGAGCCGGGAGGCACGACGCTGCAATGCACACGTGACGCCAAGCACTGCGCACCAAGCACTGAATGGGAATGGTACGTTTTTGTCGGCGGCGACATGCGCTTGGTCGCGCATAATATTTTTCTCGACGGCACACTGTTTCACGACAGTCCCAGCGTGGATCGGCGCAGCCGCGTGTACGATTTGAACGCAGGTTTCGCTTTCCGCTATCAAAAATTGAATCTTTCCTTCACGCGCATACGGCGTAGTGAAGAATTCACCACCGCAGCAGGCGGGGGCGGCAGTCAGATTTATCATTCGCTGAATGTTGGGTGGGTGTTTGAATAAAACGGTGAAATTTCGGTTGTCCGGCATGATGCCGCAGTCGGACTTGAGTGCCGTATTGTATGCGAGTGGAATGGCACGCTGCTGCCTTGTCCATCGAGGGATGGCTTGCATGCTAAAAGACAGGGCTGTTAGCATGGCGGTCTTCCTATGTTGAAACGTTCTATCTACAACCTGATCGTTACATTCGCCTTGCTGTTCGTGCAGCAAGGCGCGTTGTTGCACGGCATTTCGCACGCCATTTCACCCGTAAGCTCGCAGCAAGATCAGCAACTCCCACATTCAGAGCAATGCACAAAGTGTATAGCCTTCGCCCATACCGGCGCGGCGGCTCCTGCCACGCCGTTTCACTTTGCTTCGTCACAATTGGCGAGTGCACTGGTTTACTTTGATGCTCCCGCAGCGCCACCGTCGCTGCATCTTCCCTACCAATCCCGCGCTCCCCCGCTACTCGCTTAAGCCGCTATCCCGCTTTGTCGCCCGATCCCGGCTGACGAAGCTTTATCGTCTTTGCTTAAGTGAGGTCTATTATGTTGCGCAAAAGTTTGAGCGTGTGTAGCGCATTGCTGCTGCTCTTCCCGCATCTGGCGCTGGCCGCGAGCGATGTGGAGTTGGCGAAAATATCCGCCGAAATTCAACAATTGAAACAAAGCTACGAGTCGCGGATCCAGGCGCTGGAAAGTCGCCTGCAACAAGCAGAAAGTACCGCTAATGCGGCGCAGTCCACGGCCAGCAAGGCCGAGGAGAAAGCCAGCCAAGCGGCGGCAGCGCCCCAGCCTGCGGCGTCATCCGGCGCGAACGCTTTCAATCCGGGCATCTCGCTGATTCTATCGGGTACTTATAACAATCTTACTCAGAATCCGGCAACTTACCGCTTGCCTGGTTTCGCGCTGGGCGATGCGGCCACCCCCGGCAGTCGCGGCTTAGGCATTAACGCATCCGAATTGCACCTGAGTGCGAATATTGATCCAGATTTGTATGGCGCAATGGCGTTGATCGTCAATCCAGACAATACCGTGTCGCTGGAAGAGGCTTATTTTCAAACGACGGGATTGGGAAATGGGCTGACGCTCAAGGGTGGGCGGTTTTTTTCCGGCATCGGCGCGATCAACCAGAAACATCCGCATGCCTGGGATTTTGTGGACGAGCCCTTGGCGTATCGTGCTTTTTTAAATTATCAGTACGGGGACGACGGCTTGCAACTGCGCTGGGTCGCGCCGACTGACACGTTTATCGAGTTGGGCGGCGAGGTGTTGAAAGGCAATAATTTCGCGGCGGGCCGCACGAGCAAAAATGGTATCGGGGCATATAGTCTGTTCGGTCATGTAGGGGGCGATATCGGGGTCAGCCAAAGTTGGTTGGCGGGCCTGGCGTATTTGCAGGCTAAACCACAGGGGCGTGAGTCGGGCGATATCGATGCC
>JAYVBU010000271.1:0-2525 GCA_043750335.1 Betaproteobacteria bacterium
GACTCGGATGCATATTCCAATGCCTGATCGACAATGCGTACGCGATTTCGCAGCGACTCTCTCAGCGCTTGCTCCAACTGGGTTTGGTTATTGTTGGCCACTTGCACCAGGATGATCCCGCCCGACCCCAACACCACCGCCAACAGCACGGAAATCGCCGTCAAGCGAATGCGGCGCTCTTGACGCTCACTTCCGATTAAAGCGCGCATCACTTGGCGCGCCAACATAACGAGCTTCGTCTCGACGCGCGGTGTTTGATCGTTAGCCAATATTTTCATCTTACCTCCTATGCCGGTAGCACGGGCGCCGCCTCGGGTCGCACCGAAGCGTGTTTAATCGGCAACCAGATACGGAATACGCTGCCTTTCCCCATCTCGCTATTCACCTCGATGCGGCCATGATGCTTATTGATAATGCCGAGCGAGAGCGATAGGCCCAAGCCGGTTCCCGTCCCCACCGGCTTGGTGGTGAAAAAAGGATCAAAAATCCGTTGTACGATTTCGGGCGGAATGCCCTTACCGTTATCGGCCACTTCCACCCACACCATCTCGCCCTCCGTCCCGGTGCGTAGCGTGAGGATGCCCTTGGTTTCCATCGCATGTCCGGCATTGACCATCATGTTCATGAATACCTGATTCAATTGGGACGGCAAGCACTCGATATCCGGAATCTTGGCGTATTCTTTCTTCACTTCGCATTTGTACTTGAGCTCGTTCCAAACGATGTTGAGCGTGCTGTCCAAGCCATGCTGCATACTCGCTTCCTGCCACTCGTCCCCGGCGTCGGCGTGTGAAAAATCTTTGAGGTCTTGCACGATTTTTTTCACACGGCTGATGCCTTCTTTGCTCTCACTCATGAGTGCTGCGGTGTCTTCGCGTAAGAAAGATAAATCCAAACGTTTTTTTATTGTGTGAATGCCGCCCAGCACTGCTCGGTCGGCCAGATGGGGTTCGGCTTGCTCGTAGGCATCTACCAAACTAAATATATCCGCCAGATATTTTTCCAGCGCACCCAAATTAGAGTTGACGTAGCCGATGGGATTGTTGATCTCATGCGCGACCCCCGCCGCCAGTTGGCCGATAGAAGCCATCTTTTCCGATTGCACCAATTGCGCCTGCGTATCCTCCAGCTTGCAATTCAACTCATGCAAGCTTTTGATGCGCGCATCCTGCTCGGTGTGCAAGCGCATATTTTCGATCACGATGGTGATGAGGTTGACCATGACCTTGCCGTACTCTTCATCTTGCGGCGTGAAAACCGTTTGACCGACCACGCGGTTAACACACAAAACGCCGAGCAAGTGCGTATCGTGCAGCAGCGGCCAACAAATCGCCGAGGCCGGGGCCACTTTACGCTCGCCATGGTCCATCGCGCCGTGGCGCTTGCCTGCGTCTTCACCATCGAGCAACAAGGCTTTGCCCGACGCCGCGACGCGTCCGATAATGCCTTCGCCAAATTTACGGCTGGTACCAATGACGGTATCGGGAATGCCGATCCCCGCCGACACCGTTAGCGTGTCGCTTGCGCCTTCGCGCAAGGAGAGCGAACCGCTCACGGCGTCCATGCCTTGCACGATATGCGTCATGATCTGCTGCTGCACTTTGCGCGGGTTATCGCGCAGCTCGGCGGATTGGCCGAGGCGGTACAAATCATAAATCCAAGACATCTTGGCCATATTGTCCAACGCCATGACTAGCTTCCTCCTTGCAGAATGGCAAACACGCTTTGCGCCTGGAGATCAATCACTTCGAGGGCGCAGACTAATTCCGGCTGCGTAAAATGAAAAACTGCCCAGCTCGCCGCATTGACCGGCGGCACGACGCTGCCTTCGATCTCGCCAATATCGAGCGTCAAGGCGAGCGCATTGGCTACATGCACCACGCGCGTAAGCGGCGTGGTTTCCGTATTGAGATCGTGATGGCCGCGTATGGCCTCTTGAATCGCGGCGGGGAATTTCCATTGCGCGGCCAACGCCGCGCCCAGATCGTTATGGGTAAAGCCGAGGGTAGCCAGCTCCGCTTCCGACACTGCACAATCTTTTTCATGTGCCCGTACCAGCACCGCGCGATATTCTTCCGCTAGGCAGCAGCCCATTACCGCGATACCGATGTCGTGCAGCATGCCCGCGAGAAACGCCGTTTCCGGATTTTGCCCCACGCGCGCGGCCAAATAGCGTGCAGCTGCGGCGACGCCAAGCGAGTGCTGCCAAAAACCTAAATAATTAAATACATCACCATCGCGTTGGGGAAAGCGATCAATAATTGCAGCCGTTGTAACCAGTGTGCGTGTCGTGGGCATGCCGATCAGCGTCACCGCTTGGCTCAATGACGCGACGCGCCCGGACAAACCGTAAAACGACGAATTCGCCACGCGCAGCAAGCGCGCAGCCGCGCCCTGGTCACGCACGAGCAGACCCGCGAGGCGGCTGATATCTGCCTCCGGCTTATTCATCTCCTCCAATGCCTGGTTCAGCACAGCCGATATCGAGGGCAGGCGCGCAGCCCGTTCTAGTGCTTGGGCAAGGC
>JAYVBU010000272.1:0-2515 GCA_043750335.1 Betaproteobacteria bacterium
GTCATTGACTTCCTTGAAATGGTCCACGTCAAAGAGCAACAAAAAATAAGTTTCATCCGCGCGCTGAAAGCGCGTAAACGCCTCCTTGCAGCGATGGTTGAAATAGCGTCGGTTCGATACCTGTGTGAGCGGGTCGGTGATACTGTCCTGCAAGAGCTGTGCATTGACTAAGCACAGGTCTTCTTTCGCTTGGGTCGCTTCATTCTCAAGCACCATACGATCCAGCTCCGCTTCAACGCGCTTGGCCAGTACTTGCATGATGTCGAGGATCACATTCGCTTGGGCTGCGTCCTGTATTCGCTCTTCAAAAAATACGGCGATATGCCCGACCATGTCCGCCTGCCGATTCCACAGCGGAACCCCCATGAAGGTTTGAAAGCTCGTGTCGCGCGTCGCAGGAAATTTGTTGCGAAGATCGGTCGGAATCCATATCTGTCCATCGTTACGCAACACTGCCCCCGCTAAAGGCGCGCCGGATGAATCGTAGATCAAATCGCACGGCGTACCGGTGAGGTCAAAATCCCATCCCGCTTTGTGCGCGCCACCTTGCGCGGCTGCCAGTACCCGTACTCGGGTAGCGGGCATATCCAGCACACGGCTGACAAAAGCCAGATCGGCCCCCAGCAGCTGGGACATGGACTGAACGGCATGCTCCAGGAATGACTCACGGATAAAGGGCGAGGTCTCCTGCAACATTCCCTTCAAGACAGAATATGCGTTTATTTCAACCACTCCCACCCTTTATAAAATGGTGTGCAACGCTCACCCCGCCAGAAAACTTCAGCCTAGCAAATAGCGGCAGATTTCCTGCCATCTTTATCTAAACTGTGGATAGACAGCGCGTGTTGAGCATTTGCGCGCTATTTTGCTTATGCGCCTTGGCCCAGGAGTCTGCATGCGTATCTATCTATTTCTTGTGGTTGCTGCCTTGTGCCTAGCCGCTTGTGCCAGCCCGCGCTACCAAGCCATGTACCGCTATGAAGCCCCGCTTGAAGCCAGCGCACAGGTCTGCCTGCAAAGCTGTGAGCCCAAACTCGGCGCATGCCAATCAAGTTGCCAACAACGCCATCAGGCCTGCCTGAAAGAGATCGAACCCTTGGTCGATGCGCGCCACAATGCAGCGATCAAGCGCTACGAAAACGCGTTGGATAACTATCAGTTTGAGTTGCAGCAATATCAACTGCGCTTGTCGCTAGGCTGGGGCTATAGTTCTGTCTGGTATGACCCTTGGCCTTTTTACTATCCTTTCCCCGAGCCGCACTTCCCCCCGCCTACCCCGCCGTATAAACCCACGCGCGAAGATTCATTCAACCGAGTGCGGCAAGAACGCTGCGAAAGCGATTGTGGCTGCCAGCCCATCTACGATGCATGCTTCTTGAGCTGTGGCGGGAAAATGGTTCCCGAGGTGAAGTGCATAGCGAATTGCCCGAAGGAAAAGTGACGCTAGCAGTCGTGCCTGACAACGCTTTTATTTTATGCCTCTATGAGGGGCGTCCAATCTTGCCTAGAAAACCCTCAAATTTGTCTATAAGATTACTCAGCTTACTCGCGCGCCATTAAGGAACTCATGCCATGACGACACGACGCCGCTTCCTGCAAACGCTAGCCGTCATTCCCCCGTCTCTGTTAGTTGGGCCCAGTTGGTCTGCTGCGGCGAGCACTGATCCTTCACGCCTTGCCCTGGTGTTCGGCAATAGCGCCTACCGCGATGCACCATTGGTCAATCCCGGCAATGACGCGCGCGCCATGGCTAGCTTGCTCGAGCAAGCGGGCTTCGCGGTCGATTCGCATCTCGATGCCACCCGCACCAGCATGATTGCGGCTATCGAAAAATTCGGCGCCGCCATCCAACGCCCTGAAACCAAACAGGTGGTGTTTTATTACGCGGGCCACGGCGTACAACTCGACTGGCGCAATTATTTATTGCCTGTCGATGCGCTGGTGGAAAAAGCCGATCAACTCAAACAACGCTGCGTCGATCTCGGCATGCTGCTTGGTCAACTCGGTAAAGCCAAAGATAAAACCTTCATCATCGTGCTCGATGCTTGCCGTAACAATCCTTTTGGCCGCGTGTATAAGCCGCAACGGAAAGGCCTATCACAGTTTGATGCGCCAGTCGGCAGTTTGCTCGCCTACGCCACTTCTCCCGGCAACGTTGCCTCTGACGGCAGCGGCAAGAATGGTTTGTACACGGAAAATCTGGTACGCGAACTTTCCCAACGCAACACGCGCATCGAAGATGCCTTAAAGCGGGTGCGCCTCAATGTGCGGCTCGCCTCCAGCGGCGAGCAAATTCCCTGGGAAACCACGTCACTCGAAACCGATGTATTTCTCTTCAATGAGGGACAAAAAAAGCTCTCGGACTCCGAGCTGGAAAAACTGATTGAGGCCGATCTCGCCGAATGGGCGCGCATTAAAACATCACGCAACATCGACGATTGGATAAATTACCTACGCAGTTTTCCAAATGGCCGCTTTGCCGAAATCGGCCAAGTGCGGTTGGCCCGTCTGTTGG
>JAYVBU010000273.1:0-2513 GCA_043750335.1 Betaproteobacteria bacterium
CCAAGCGCAATAAGAACGTAATCATGCCGGGCATTGGGTTATACCGCATTCAAGCGGCACGGTCCGGAGCCTATGCGGGCGTTACCGAGCCGGAGTTCGGCGCAGATATAACAGAGATATTCCCGGAAGAGTCCGGTTACGAAGGCAAGACCGTTCCAGCTCAGACTGTTACCTACCCGGCTTCGTGCAAGGTGGTCGTCAAGCGCCTGATGCCAGACGGGCAGTTTGCCGAGTTCGCCGCCAACGAGCGCTGGAAAGAGAACTACGCAACCGCTGGCAAAAACTCAAAGCAGCCTAACTCGATGTGGGCACGCCGCCCATACGCCCAGCTTGCAAAGTGTGCCGAGGCACAGGCGCTGCGCAAAGCGTTCCCCGAAGTCGGTTCAGCACCGACCGCCGACGAAATGGAAGGCAAGGAAATCGACATGGGGCATATCGACCGCGAAACCGGCGAAATCACTCCGCCCACCAAGCCCGCGTTGCCACTATGCCCCGACGCCAAAATCGATCGCTGGTTAACAAACGTCACCGAGGGCAAAGCCGCTGCCGACGAATTGCTCGCGTTTGCCAGGGGTCGGCATTCATTAACCGACGTGCAGGAAGGGCGAATTCTGGCGTTCGTAGCGGACAGCAAATTACCGCAGCCCGATCCGGCGGACAACACGGGCGACTTCGTTAAACAAATGGAGGGTGTCGAGCGCGAGCCCGGCCAAGATTAATGAGAAAAACTCACCACCTAGAACAGGGCAGCGAAGCATGGCTAGCCCACCGTGCGACACCGGGCATGGTGAACGCTTCGGAAGTCGCAGCGATCATGGGGCTGTGCCGCCACACTTCGCGCGGCGAATTACTCAGACGCAAGGCTACCGGCATAGAGCCAGAGCATAGCGCCACCACGCTGCGCTTGTTTGCCAAAGGCCATGAGGATGAGGCAATGGCGCGCCAGCTTGCAGAGGAATTAATCGAGGATGATTTGTCTGCGCTGGTAATGACCAACGCCATTGACGGGTTAATGTTTTCGGCTTCGCTCGATGGCATCACACAGGACTATGGGACCACGTTTGAACACAAGTCGCTAAACATGATGCTGTCCGACAGTTTGGGTGCTGGCGTTATTCCGCCAGAATATCATCCACAAATGGAAGTCGGCCTGATGGTGTCTGGCGCGGATGGCTGTCTGTTCATGGCGTCCAAGGACGGCGACACAGAAACAGCGCGAAGCCTGGTGTACCTTCCAGACCCGCTCCTGCGTAATCGCATCATCGCCGCCTGCAAGCAGTTCCAGCTAGACCTCGAAAACTATCAGCACGTCGAGGCCACAGTCGCGCCAGTAGCCGCACACGTTGAAGCGCTGCCAGTACTGGCTATTAAGGTCACTGGCGAGATTGCCTTAACCCACAACATCAAGCGCTTCGGCGAACGGCTGACGGAATATATCGGTAGCCTGAACACCAAGCCAGAAACAGATCAGGACTTCGCCAATCTGGAAAAGGCGGTCAAGGTACTAAAGGAGGCAGGCGAGCAGCTTGACGCCGAGGAAAAGCGAGCCTTGGCCTCTACCGAAGCCATCGCAGTCATGCGCGGCCTGGTTGAGACGTACCGTAATGTGGTGCGTGACAACCGGCTGATGATCGACAAGCTCGTGTCGGCTGAGAAACAAAACCGGCGCAACGACATTATCCGCCATGCTCAAGACGTGATGATCCTGCACATTGATGGGTTGAACGGGCGCGCTGGCGGGCTCATGCCGCGCACCATTTACCCGTTTGCCGATGCGATCAAGGGCTTGAAATCTATCGACTCCATGCGTGATAAAGTTTCTGCCGCACTGGCAAACGCCAAGATTAAGGCGAACGAAATCGCTGACACTATTGAAGCAAACCGCGCGAGCCTGACAAAAGACGGGCAGGACTGGACGCTCCTGTTCCCCGACTTCGCCACTGTTTGCACCAAGGCACCAGACGACTTTGCCGGGTTATTCGCCATACGCATCAGCCAGCATCGTGCCGCCGAAGAAAAACGCATTGAAGTTGAGCGCGAGAAAATCCGCAAGGAAGAATCCGACCGCATCACAAAAGAAGCCGCGCTCGCCGACGCTCAAGCCAAGGCGCAGGCCGCAAACGATCAACGGGAGAAAGCGGATGCCGGTGTGGGGTTGCCTCTTGGTGGCCGTGCGCAGCCGGAAGCAGCGAGTATCCCACCCATAACCGCTAGGCCAAGCCATATCGACCAGCGGAACATCGAAGAATTTCTCGCGCTGTTGTCAATGACTCCGGCAGAGAAAACGGCGCTGAAAATCAATCTGGTGAAATTTGTTAAATACCGGGCAGCAAAAAAGGCGCAAGCCGCAGACGAAGCAGACGTGGCAAGGGAACGGATGCTCGAAGCGGCATGGGAGACTGAGCAATGAATGACACAGCGAAAGACCTAGTAACTTACGGCATGAGCGTTTCGGCTGATGGAGAGCGTATAGACCCGACGAGCATCTACAAGGCCAAACTAAGGGAGCCTGT
>JAYVBU010000274.1:0-5585 GCA_043750335.1 Betaproteobacteria bacterium
CCTAAAAACATCTCGACCCCCGGTAATTCTTTTTTCAAGCGTGCGGCTTCGAGCAATTCCGCCCCGGTGATTTCCCATTCAAAAGTCGGACAGTGCACGAAAGGGTTACCCTTGAGCGGATCGCCCACTTTTACATAGCCGTCTATTGTGCCCTGAACGAGAATTTTTGCGGTCTTGAGATGCGAGACGTCTATCTCGATCGCGTCCACATCGCCGTAGGTATCGCTTTTAAACCCGATGGTAGTGGTTGATTCGCGCCAGCAGGTTTCCTCGCGGTGCTCGAAACCTAAGCCCTGAAAATCGTTAATCACCGCATTAGTGATGGTGACCGTGCCTTTCCAGATAGCCCAGCGGTAACGATCCTTGACCCGCGCCCCGCCCCAACGAAAGCGGATTTTACGCTCAGAATAACCCAGTTCTTTTTGCAAATCTCGACGCCAAATTTCGCCCGTATGATCCAACGCGACGATTTCATCCCAACCGCTATCGCCCAGAAAGCGATAGTCGATAGTCGCCGCACCCGTGTGTTGAAACTCATCACCCATAATGTGCTCGCCGCAGCTAATCAAGCCGTAAGTTCGCTCACCAGTAGAGGCAAATGTGTGGCGTGCGCGCAAGTTGATCGCGATATCCCTGCGCGTAAGCGCGGGCGAAATCACGCCGCTAAAACCGCCCTTGGTGCCAAACACCGCCGTACCCGGCACACCGCCGCCGCAGCGGCCACGATGTTCGTCGCCCGCCATGGTGGCGCCGATTTTATAGCCTCGCTCCATCGCCTCTTGGTACAGCCAACCGAAATGGCCCCAGCTCGATCCGATCTCGATCAGGCGCTCAAGCTTGGGGTAATGCCAATCCAAAATGCAACGCCGCCCGCCCACATGCGGAATCAGCAAATGCCCTTCGGGGTCTTTGGCGTACGCCGCCCACAGCTCCTCCAAAGGCCAAGCACCGGGCTCGACCCCGCCACCTTTCATGTCCTCGTTCCATTCAACCGAACGCACATGCTCACCCGTTTTAAGAAATGGAAACTCTGGTTCGTGATCGTGCAAAAACACCACATTATGATCGCCGCCTGCACACGAACTGCCACACCATTCGGTGCCGGGATACGCGACAAATCTGCCGTCTTGTGTAATCTCATGGATTAGTTCGACAGTTTTTTTCCACTTCTCAGTTGTGATGTTGAAATCGTTGTGCGCGAAAGCCAGGATATCCAGACCAGTTACATCGCGACCATAGGTCAAGTTGTAGGTCGTGGAGTTGGTGCCGATGGTGTCTTCAGAATGCACATGCAAATCGCAGTAGTAGATGCGCGGCGACAACAAATTTTTATCCACGGTCACGTAAAATGTCTGCGGCTTGACGCTGGGATGCTGCGGCAGGCGCGCGGTGATGGCGAGCTCGCCCGCCTGCTGCGTCGGTAAATCTTCCAGCAGCAACACTGCCCAGTTTTTATCCGCGAGTGTCGCGGTTTTTTCGTACACCGGTTTACCATCCAGCGTCGCGCTCACCACGACCGTATCGGGCCGGTCGCGACAGGTATTACCCCATTCATCTTCGGTACGCAGGCGCAATGGAAACTGCTCGCCACTGCGCACGATGCGTGAACCCGCCCACTGCAATTGCGCCGGTGCGCCGGGTACGATCTGGATCACGAGATCGTCGCCCACGGCGGCAAAACGCGATGTGCCAAGCGGATCAACATAGCAGCGAATTTTAAAATTCTCCTCCACAAAAGTTTGTACGCGCGTGCCTGCGCCACCAAAACGCCGGTCGCCGAGGCGGATCACGATATGATCGCCCGCCTTGAGATAGCCATCGAAAGTATCGACGATCACTGCCTTTTGAAAGGGTCGCTCATGGCCTTTTTGATCGAAGCGCACACTGAGCTTTTGCACAGTTGCCGGGCTCTGGCCCGGTAGCGTCGGGCTCGCATGGTATTCGGCGGAAATAAAATTCGCGCCAGTAGGCTCGGTATTTTGAAACAAAGCCCAATCCGAATAAAAGCGAAATGTCGCTTTAAACCAGGAGCCGTCAGCCATGCCGGAAGCGCCGAGCGTGTAGTCAATTACGATCTCCTGCCAGGAACCGGCAATAATGGTCTCGACATTGCAAGTAACCGATCCCAGAAAAGGCATATCTTTGGTGAGACCATACAAGCCGGGCGGTGCGATGTAATCGCCGAGTTTGTTTTTTAATTCTTCGGGGGTCATTTTTTTCATGCTGTAAATCCTTTAATAAATTCATGAACCACGAAGGACACCGAGTACACGGAGTAAATCAAAAACAATCTTAATTGCTTTTCCTCCATGTGCTCTGTGTACTCCGTGGTAAACGCTTTGGAAGTAAATCTTATTTGAACGGCCAGGGTGCTGCCGGGTCCCACACCGGTATGCCCATGAAGGCATACCACGGGGCCATCACCAAGATGCCGTAAGCGATGGCGATAATGACCGACACCCAGCCGACCTTGGCATAGTCCGCCATGGTAAAGGTGCCGCTGCTGTAGGCGATGACGGCAGCAGTAATTTGCGTCGGCAAGATGTACGCAAAAGTATCCGTGTCAGCGACCAACATAGTGAAGGCCACTGGATGCAAACCCAGCTTAGGTGCCAAGGCAATTAAAATCGGCGCAAGCATGGTGATTGCGGCCACATTCGAGAGCATACCCAAACGGATAATGTGCGTACCCACCATCATGATGAGCATAATCATCCACCATGCATTGCCATCAGCAAGGGGATGCAAAATATCTGCAAACCATTTTGCCAAGCCGGTCGAACCCATCGCAGCAGACATGGACAAAGCGCCTGCCAACAACAAGAACGTGCCCCAGATGGTGCGATCTTGTAAATCTTTCCATTTGAAACCGAATAGCCCAGGAATGAATAACACGGCCATACCGATCAAGGCCGCGCTGGTCGAATCAATGCCATGACCTTTCCAGTCACCCAACCCTTTTTCGGTCATCCAGAGTAGTGCGATCACCCCAAACACGGCCAGAATCAGCCATTCAGCTTGATTGGCTTTGGGTTGTTCTGCGTGCTGCTTCTGCACGGCTTCATAGCCACCCTTGATACCCACGCCTTGTGTCTTAAAGTAGCGCTGTATCCACCATTGCGTGATGACGAACATGCCTAAGTATGGCCATTGCAGCTTGAACCAATCGAGGTAGGACAGGCTCAAGGCCAACTCGGTATCGAACAACGCGACCAAAATTAAATTGGGCAAATGTGCGGTCATGATGCACATACCGCTAATCATGGAGCCGTACACCAGCGTTTGAATCACGATGGCTTTTTTACCGGCACGTTCTTCTGGCGTGTCGCCAAACATATTGGTAATGCCATTCACCACGGGTAACAGGGTTGCTGCACGGGCATTGGCCGCCGGGATAATGAACGACAACACCATATTGGCGGCAAACATTGACCAAATTACGCCGTTGACGGTTTTTGCTTTAAGCTTTTTCAGGAGCCCCAAGGCAATGCGCCGATCCAGGCCCGCCGCTTGCATCACGGCGGCAAAAATAAATGCCGCCAAACACAAAAAAACCACCGGGGTGGCAAAGCCGCTCGCCGCCTTGGGGAATTTATCTATCGCGCCGCTCATCACCAACAGCATGGGAATTAAGAGACCTGAAATGCCGACCGGTATCGCTTCGGTAATCCACATAATGCACGCCCACACCATGACTGCAAGCGTAGCAACACCGGCTGGCGTCAAGCCTGCCGGTAGCGGCATGATTTTAAGGATGTAGAAAAAAGCCAACCAAGCCAGAAAAAACCCCACCGTCGCTTTGGTAGGTGAGCGGCCCGATTCAGTAATATTGTCTCGGAACCGCCCAAAGAAGCCCGCTTGCGTATTCTCGCTCATGGTGTTGCTCCCTGAATTATTGATTATGATTTTAGAGATTGGATGCGGTCAGACTCACCAGCAATACGCCAATCACCACACCACCCTCTTTTACCGGCGCGGAAATTTGTACCGAATCAATATTGGTGCTTGGATCAGGCTTGGTTTCACCTTGTTGCCACATTTTGCCATCGAGCGATTCATCGAAATTGGGCTTGCCCTTGCCGATATATAAGGCAGGCATATCGGTAAACGCAACACGCTGACTCTTATTGCCAGAGAGCACGATTTTGTTAATACCTTTTTCGTCTGCCTTCCACCACTTAATGAGCATTTGCCCGGTCGAGCTGGTCATGAAGACGGTCACAATCGGATCTGTCTCTTTCAATTCCCGCCATTTAGCATTACCCATCATCGGAATCGGGCCCTGCGCATTGGCGTCTTTAACAGCTTTGATAATGGCCGGGTCTGCCGCCCAGATAGCCGCCTGCTTCTTATAGGCATCTATTTTCGCTTGCATCTTGGGAACCACATCTCCCGCCATGGCAGAACCGACCCAAGCGGTTAGCAAAACCGCCCCAAACACCTGAGCTGCACGAACCTTGAGTGATAAGAAACGCTTGTTCATATTCTTTCTCCTAAGCACGGTATTGTTTATCAGCAGCCTAAAAGGCCATTTTTATCAGGCGCGGCGCGTGTGAGCACCTTTCACCCCCCAGAATTAAATGCCCGTATCAGGTATAAGTATGTCAGCTAGCCGACATTATTCCGGCGGAATAGAATGGGCAGATCGCATCTAATGCCTAGCGAATTTTTAATTTAACCATTTGATTAATTATGGAATTTTCAAAAACAGCCGTGACTGATTTGCTGTCCCGCATCCCTGACCGGGATCGGGGTCGGCTAGTGCGCCTAGGCAAGGTGCATGACTTCACTAAAGGCGATTTTATTTTTCGCGCGGGCGACACAAGCCAGCATGTCTATTTGCTTTTGAAAGGCCGCATCAAAATCTACCAGCCGTCCACTGCGGGCAAAGAGGCGATTCTTTGGTTTTGTTTCAGCGGCGAGCTGTTTGGTTTGGCCGAAGCGGCGCGCGGCGGCGAGCGCGTCGTCAGCGCGCAAGCCTGCGATAACAGCGAAGTGCTCTGCATACGCCAGGAACACTTCACCGCCTTTCTCGAAACACACCCACAAACTTCGCTAGTGATCGTTCAAGTATTAGCCTGCCGCTTGCGCGTACTAGGCGATGTACTCATTAACCTCATCAGCGACGACGTACGCACACGCATCCTGAAAATGGTTTTGCAATTGAGTTCACGTTGCGGCATTCCCTCGCCCCACGGACTGTGTCTGGATATCACCCTGACACATCAAGAAATCGCCGACATGATCGGCACCACGCGTCAAACCGTGACCACGACCTTAGGGCAATTAGAGCGAGAAGGTTTACTTGCCTTCAATCAACATAAAATCCACATCACTGGCAGCAAATTATTGGCGCAAGCCGGACACGTCATCACCGAATGAACGCAAATAGGGATACGTAATTGCTTGCCCGATATTCGAACATCACTGCGGGCCCAGATGAAAAAAATCAGTGCCCTGCCAAGATTATAAAATCACATCGTCCTTCAATTTCACTTGCGGTATCGCGTAAGACACCTCACTACCCGATGTGATAATCGCCGCTAAGCCCTGCGATTTCAACTCGATCAATTGCCCCGAGCTGT
>JAYVBU010000275.1:0-2509 GCA_043750335.1 Betaproteobacteria bacterium
GCTGGTGAACATAATGGCGCAGGCAACGGCTATCCAAATTGCCCATTGGATAGATTGCGTGAAGTGTTGATGCGCCACGATATTGACGGCAAGCGCGACCGTGTAGGGTGGCGCGTCGGGGATGGCAGCGGGCAAAAGAACAGCCACGCCTCGGTAATCATTTCCTTGGTCTTGCCATGTGCGTAGTGCAGTGCGCGTGATTTTTTTGGAGGCTAAGGCTTCAGACAAAACGCTATCTGGAAAGCGTGTGTCGCCCAGGGTAAATAGACGGATGCCTTGCGTAGAGACGTGGGCGGATAAAGTGTGGTGCCCTACCAGTGCGTCGGCAAGCCTGCCCGGCAGCGTATCGCGCGCCGCTTGGTTACGGGTTTCGCCAATCGCATGTGCGATAAGTTCCAGCTTGCCGCCGAGTTCGTCTGCGTCCATTTCTTTGAAATGATTATTCATCTCCCACATCACAAAACCGCCGACACAGATGATCGTGACGGCAGATGCGAGCGCGAACAGCAGCGTTAGACGAAGCGTGATGGAAGGTTGTCGCTTCAAGGCTCTGGCACTTCCAGCACATAACCCATGCCGCGCACGGTGTGGATCAGCTTGGGTTCGTAATCGTCGTCCATTTTGGCGCGCAGGCGTCGCATGGCGACCTCGATCACATTGGTATCGCTGTCGAAATTCATGTCCCACACTTGCGATGCAATGAGCGAGCGCGGGAGCACTTCGCCTTTTCGTCGCAGCAGCAACTCCAGCAGCGAAAATTCCTTCGCGGTGAGGTCGATTTTTTTGCCGCTGCGCGACACGCGCCGCCGTAATAGATTCAGCTCTAAATCGGCGGCTTGCAATACATCGGGCTCTTTTGATTTGCCGCCGCGCCGTAGCAAAGTGCGTACACGGGCCAGCAGTTCAGAGAAAGCAAAAGGTTTAATCAGATAATCGTCCGCACCCAGCTCCAAGCCCTTGACTCGGTCTTCCACGCCGTCACGGGCAGTGAGCATGAGAACAGGCATCTCATTGCCCGTATTGCGGATGTTTTGCAGCACACGCCAACCATCGAGCGAGGGCAGCATCACATCCAAAATCAACAGCTCATACGGTTCGCTCAAAGCCATGTGCATACCGTCCAAGCCATCGCGCACGTGATCGACAACGAAACCCGCCTCTGTCAGGCCTTGCTTCAAATAACTACCGGTCTTAAGTTCATCTTCGATGATGAGGATTTTCATTCTGCATCCGATCTTGCACAGGAGAGGAGGGCGATTGTCATATACAAGGCGACACAATCCAGTAGATAACAAAATTGTAAGCGAGCCGTCAGCTTATGGTCGGGATGCCCCTGCCAAGCTGTAAACAGATTGTTAACAAGAAGGAATCTCATGAAAGTCATAACCACCATACTAATCGCTTTAACCACACTCAGCATTGCCAAAGCCTACGCGGATGAAGGCCACGCGCCGAATCTGGGCCAGCCCGGCAACCAGAGCAAGGTCACGCGCACAGTGGATATCGTTATGTCCGACGCCATGCGTTTTACACCAGACAACATCAGCGTTAAGCGCGGCGAGACGATCCGTTTTCGCGTGAAAAATACCGGCCAACTCAAGCACGAAATGGTGTTGGGCAGTCGCGCCGAATTAAATGAGCATGCCAAAGCGATGGCCAAGTTTCCGGAGATGGAGCACGCCGATCCCAACGCGATCAGTGTCGAGCCCGGCAAGACGGGTGAGCTGGTATGGCGCTTCACCAAATCGGGAAAGTTTGATTTTGGGTGCTTGGTGCCGGGCCATTTCGAGGCAGGCATGCAGGGCCAAATCGCGGTTCGTCGTTAACGTAATACACAGGAGATTCACATGAAAAGTCTGGTTATTTCCACGCTGATATTGAGCGTTGTATCGGTATCGCCTTATGCGCTCGCCAGCAGCGACGCGCCAAGTGCTGCCGTATCCAGCCGCGACCAAATCGCCACCTTGTCCGACGGCGAAATCAAAAAAATCGACAAAGCGCTCGGCAAGCTCACCATCAAGCACGGCCCCCTAGAAAATTTGGGCATGCCAGCAATGACCATGCTATTTCGCGTCGCAAACCCGGCGCTGTTAGAGCAGGTCAAGCCGGGTGATCGCATCAAATTTTTGGCGCAAAAAGTGGACGGCGCGCTGACCGTCACCACGCTTGAAATTGTCGCACCTTAATTCAGCTTGCTGTTATCGCGGGCCGAACACAAGAAATGAAATAGTAAGCGCCTCACCCACCTTCGGGTGAAGTGTTTTATTTAACCAAAGGAGATCGACAATGAAAGCATCACCCGTTCGACACGCAGCCATCGCCCTCATCGCCGGTGGTTGGATGCTGGCAACCCCGCTCTATGCCGAGATGCCCAGCGGCAAAGTTATGGACAAAGGCGCGATGGCCGACCAGAAAGGCGGCATGACGCAGATGTCCGGCATGATGCACGACATGTCCGAGATGATGATGGGAGCGTCCGGCGAGATGTCCAAGGGCGACATGAATGCAG
>JAYVBU010000276.1:0-2508 GCA_043750335.1 Betaproteobacteria bacterium
AAAATCAAACCTGGCTCGTTGGTCAGCTCCATCACCACTTCGTGGTTCAAGGTGCGTCCCTGCGGCGATAAGTAAATCACTCTGGGTCTAACCACCCCCGCTTGACGTTGTGCGGCTTTAGCCGCTTCAATCGCCTTTTCCAGCGGCTCCGCCATCATCACCATACCGGGACCGCCACCAAAAGGCCGGTCATCCACTGTACGGTGTTTATCCGTCGTGAAATCGCGCGGATTCCACGTTTGTAATTCGTACAAGCCTTGTTCCAGAGCGCGGCCAGTAATGCCTTGCTGCGCCACCGCATCGAACATGAGGGGGAACAGAGTCACCACATCGAAACGTGGCTTAATAATCCGATCCCCAATCCACTTTGATCGTTTTGCCTTGTATATCCACATCCAGGATCACTTGGCGCACGAAAGGGATCAAGCGTTCCCGTTCCCCGCTGACCACCAGCACATCATTCGCGCCAGTTTCCAGCAAACTTTGAACTGTCCCAAAACTTTGACCCTCGGCGTTCAACACCGTCAAGCCGATCAAGTCAGTCCAATAATATTCGTCGCGGCTCGTTTTGGGCAGCTCACTGCGGGGAATCGCTACTTCCATCCCGCGCAAGGTCAATGCCGCCTCGCGATCTTCAAATCCTTTTAGCTTCGCCACCACCTCGGTGCCCTGGGCTCGCGCTTCGAGCACCTCGTAGGTTTGAAAGCTGCCATTCTTGCCCAGCCACCATACCGGGTAGCCGGTGAGTCCCGTAATGGTCTCAGTATAGGGATGAACCTTGATCCAACCCTGAATACCGAACGGGGCGGAAACATGCCCCATCGTAAGCAATTGCTTAGGCTGCAGCGGCGTTGGCTCGCTTCAGCAGTCTGGCAACGGTCTCGGACAACTGCGCGCCCTGGCCCTGCCAGAAAGCCACGCGGTCTTTAGCAAGACGCAGTGCTTCAACGCCTTCAGGCGCCTTCGGATTATAAAACCCCACGCGCTCGATGAAGTTACCATCGCGACGGCTACGTGAATCTGTCACCACCACGCTATAAAAGGGACGCTTCTTTGCGCCGCCGCGTGCAAGTCGAATGACTACCATGATTATCTGCCCAATAGGAATGCGGAAAAGCGCGGGATTTTACTGGAGTTTGCGCGCCTTAGCAAGCCAAAAAACAGTATCGGGGAATCGCTAGCGCAATTCGCATTGTTTTAAAAGAAACTTAAAATAATCAGCGTGTTGTATTTTATCGGCAGAGACAGAAAAGCCTCAAACTTTTCCCAATTCTGCCGCTATAACCGTTATTCAACAATATGTCCGCCTATTACGCTTCATTGATTAAGGATGCGCCATGCTTTCTGCAATTCGCCACGGCTTCCTTGGCCTCAGTATCCGCTGGAAACTGCAATTAGGCTTTTTTGCCGTAACCATGTTCACCACGCTTTACAACCGCTGGATTGCCGCCAACGAACTACAGAAAATGATGCGGATCACAGAGCAAGGCGGCGTGAGTGCATCCGTTGTCCAACAATTGCACGATAATTACACGGCCTTTCTGTATAACTCTATTTGGGAGTCCGGCATCGAGTTTGCGCTGCAGTTCATACTGATTGGCTTGCTCGCCGCTGTATTCGTCAGGCCGATTCAATCGCTCTGCACCGCGCTCAAGTCGGTGGAGCAAGGTGATTTGACGCACGAAGTGCCGCACCGCTCACGTGATGAAATTGGCGAGCTCGAAGGTAGCTTCAACAATGTGCTGGTGAAACTGAATCAAATTTTGTGCAACATCGAAGGTAGTGGTCGGCAAATGAGCCAGTCTGTGTACCAAATATCGGCGATTTCGCGCGAGATAAGCGAAATCAGCAAAAACGAGCAACATCGTTCCGAAGAAGTGACCGCCGCCACAGACCGCTTGTACCAAATTTCGGAATCGGCACAGCAATTAGCCGATCAGGCCCAAGCGAATTCACAGCGCACCGAGCAGCATGCGCGGGACGGCTTAGCGACGGTGCAAACCAATATCGCGGAAATGCAACGCACGGTCGCGGAGGTCAGCCGTGCCGAAACTGAAATTGGCCAACTCGGCGCGGCTTCAAAGCAAATCCATGCCATCATCGACACGATCCACAATATTGCCGGACAAACCAATCTGCTCGCGCTCAATGCCGCAATTGAAGCCGCCCGCGCTGGCGAGTCGGGGCGCGGCTTTGCCGTGGTAGCGGATGAAGTGCGTAATTTGGCGGTGCGCACCACAGCAGCGACTGGCGAAATTACGCATATCATCGAGACCCTCAACGCCAAAATCACCCAAGTCACCGGCACCATGACACAGGTAGTGCATGCTAGCCACGCAAACCAGGCGCGCGCGCAGGAAGCGGCCACCGTGTTCGAGGCGATGGCAGGCGAAGTGACTGAAACCGCAGCCGTTAACCATGATATCTCCAAAGCCAGCCGCGAGCAGATTGAACAATTTGAGCACTTGCGTGAAACATTACACAATTTATTCACAGCCCTACAAGCGA
>JAYVBU010000277.1:0-2500 GCA_043750335.1 Betaproteobacteria bacterium
CCAACAGCGCGGCGGCAAAAAACAGGCCGCGCGGAAGGATGCGATGTAATTTTTGATTGATCTCGGCCACGATCTCTGTGATGGGGAAACCTTTGGCAGTCATGCCGTTAAAAATATCAGCGACCGGAATCGTGCCGATCGCGGCAGATAATCCGTGACCGGTAAAATCGCCCAACATCAGGTGCAGCTCGCCCGATGGACGATAGGCCGCGAGCAATAGATCGCCGTTAAAAATGGCCTGCGGCGACAGCATGTATTTGATGTTCGGCGAGCTCAGCCCGCCCGAATGCATCACCTTGGCAAACACGCCTTCTGCAATTTCATATTCGCGTTGCAACCAACGATTGTGTTGCGCTAATTCATCACGCTGGCTTTTCACCACCTTGTACAAGCGCCGCAATTGAGAAAAAGCCTCGATCTTAGCCTGTAAGATCGCCGGGTTAATCGGCTTGGACAGCACATCGTTACCGCCGCGCGCTACGCACTGCGTCCACTCCGCTTCGCTGATCGTCGGCGTAACAAAAATAATCGGCACAAAACTATCGCCAGAAAGCTCGCGGATATATTCCGTAGCTTGAAATCCATCCACGCCTGGCATCATCACATCCATCAGCACGATATCCGGCTGTTCGCGCACAAACGCTGCGACCGCCTCGGCACCGCCAGATGCCAGCACCACCCGGCAGCCCATGCCGTCGATCAAGGCTTGTAATTCCATGCGGGATGGCGCTTCGTCATCCACCACCAAGACTGTGAGCGCCTGCTGATGCGCAGCATTTGCCGGGATGGGCGCGTCAATCTGCGTTGACGCATTCATGGTGTCAGACAATCTTGAACAGTTTGTGAAATTGCAACATGGTCAGCGTTTTGACGATCTCGTTATTCGCATTGACGAGGCCGATATTAGCGTCATTACCGCCCACCGCATCCCGAAACACCAACAACATGCCGCACGCGGCGCTGTCGATATACTCAGTATTGGCAAAATCCACCATAAATTGCAAAGCCTTGTGCTTGCCCGTTTCGTAGGCTTCGCGAAATTCCTGATGCACGCTGAAATCAAAACGGCCATTCACTTTGATCGTTACCACCGTGCCATCCGCCGAGAGGGTGCGCGTTAGCGCCATGATGTTCTCCTGACTGTTTGATTGACTCGCTCATAGGAAGCGCACGAACACGTGCTTGGCTTATTTGAGCTTGTCTGTTCCAAGCGGGATTAGCGGCTTGCCAACAAGGCTTCTTTAATGTTTGTCAGTGCCAGAAAGCAGGGCGATTGATGCCCGAGAGCCCGCACCGCGCAGTAAGACCTGGCGGGCTATTTGCGCCAAGCTTGTTCGGCTTCTGCCTCGGTTTGTTTGGCGCGCGCTTCGGCTTGTTTTAAATCTGCCTGGGCTTTGGCCAAACTGTTTTGCGCGGCGACGCTGTGCTGCTTGGCCGCATCTAGCTGTTTTTCCGCTACGGTTTGCACACGTTGCGCCTCTTTTAAATCCTGCTCCGCTTGGCGCATCTGGTCGGCGGATTTGTCTTTTTCTTTGCGCGCATAGTCGGCTTTTTGCTGCGTCTGTATCTGCGGTTTTTGGGTGACGGTGCGTTCTTCAACCGGCGCTTGCGCCGAGGCCGCACTAGAAATGACCAACAGGAAAAGCATGGATGGATGTTTCATGGCACTCTCATTATTGATGAACTTAGTTCATCAGAATATATGAAACTGCGCCCACGACATACCCAGCGAGCGCAAGCAGGCTGATTTTTCTGACGTACCAGAAAAATTGAATTTTCTCGATCCCCATCGCCGCCACACCGGCTGCTGAGCCGATAATCAGGATTGATCCGCCGGTTCCTGCTGCATAGGCTAGAAACTCCCAGAGAAATGAGTCGGTTGGATACTGCGCCAGGGAGTACATGCCCATCGAAGCGGCCACGAGCGGCACGTTATCAATGACAGCACTGGCTAGGCCAAAGATCGAAACAATCAGCGCCTGATTACCCACTGTTTTTTCCAGCCATTGCGCGAGCGCACTCAGGATATGACTATGTTCCAGCGTGGCGACTGAAAGCAAAATTCCGATAAAAAATACCAGCGACGACATATCAATGCGTTGAAGCGCCGAGGCAAGCGTTAAGCGCTCTTTGTCTTCCTCTTGTTTTTTGCAGTGGATCAACTCTCCAGCAAGCCACAGCAAGCCAAGTGCAAACAAGATACCCATGAAGGGGGGCAAATGCGTCAGTGTCTTAAAGACTGGCACAGCGCACAGCAGCCCAATCCCCGCATAGAACATGAAGTTTCGCTCAAATGCAGTCGTTCTGTATTTATTGCCGATACCAACTACGCGCTCTGGCCCGACAATAATTTTTCCACGGAAAAGGTAGCTAACCACGGCTAACGGAATCAGCATATTGAGCAGCGCAGGAATAAACACGCCTTTGACGATAGCCAAGGCGGTGATTTGCCCCCCGATCCAGAGCATGGTCGTGGTTACATCGCCAATCGGCGACCACG
>JAYVBU010000278.1:0-5559 GCA_043750335.1 Betaproteobacteria bacterium
AGTCGAGTCCACGCGTGCGGCGCATCTCACGTTGGCGCAGTTATTGGAGAAGATGAATAAGATGGATGAGGCGTGTAAGCATTATCGGCAGAGTTTGGCGTTGGAGGGGTGAGCTTAGCTGTTGCATCCCTCCAACGGCAACTGCACAAATCGTTGATGACCACTGGTGTTGACTTGCGGGGCCCCTGTGCACCGCCGAGTAGCGCAGCCCTGCCGGGGGGGGTCGGCGAGCATCTGTTCGAGCAAGGCTTCGCGTAGCGAAACGTGCGAGTTGCGCAGCCGCCCGGCATGGCGAGCAACGCAGGGAACCCCCGCAGGGGGCGGTAAGCGGGGTGTCTTTCTTTTTGGTTACTTTTGCTTGGACAAGCAAGAAAAAGTAACTGCCCCGCCGGGGCATAACCGGCCCTAAATAAAAAACGCGCAGCGTACATCACAAAATGCTTCCATAATTTAATGGGGCTTACGATGTAGCTAACAGACAGATGTGGGTGTTTATTCCCTGAGAAACGAAATATGGTGACGCGGCACTGGCCGTTCTTACATACTGGAGAAGATCCGGTGCAATGCGCTTCGCTTATTGCACCCTACACGAGCTAAATTGTGTCGATACGCTCATAGGTAAATTCCCACTCACTTGGAATTTTATGATCGTACTGCGAGCGTGGATGGTCGCGGAGGTAGTCTTCTTGCAAAGAACCATGGCCGCGCCCGGAACATTGAGTTTTCATGTGCATCGCAATCTCTGTGGGATTGGCAACGAAGACACGCGGCGCCTGGCCGAGAGGCACATGCATGAACTGCACAAAAACGTATACCAGGTCGTCACGCTGGAGCTGGTTGTGGTTGGACAACCATTTATCTATTGCCGCGTGGTAATTGACGCCCTCTTTGACGTAGCGAACGGCTAGCATCCATCCGCCGTCTTGGCTGCCTTTCACTGAAATGAGGCGGGTACGTTTGCCCTTAACTGCGACAAGATCGTAGTAAGGCTGGTTGGCCCCGTATTGAACGAGAACATCATAGCCTGCCTGGGCCAACAGGCAGGCCGTGTATGACTCGGCTGCAATTTCACACTGGCGTGGTGTCATGCTGGTGATACCTAACTACTACCAATCACCTGCTGCGGCACTTCCAAACTCAACTTAGCCGCAATCGCCTCAGCCGCATTAAAAAACTCTTCCGCCCGCGCCGGATGGTTAAAGTAGGCTTGGGCAAGATGTTGCAACGCATCCGGTTGCCCGTAGTGTTGGGCGATGAGATGGACGAGTTCTCCTGCATCGGTACCGGCCACTTCACCGCTGAGGAGCACCCCACTTTGCGCGTCGGCGACGAGGCGCACGAAGCCGTCAGCATCGTCTTGGCCTAGGGCGCGCGGATTGGTATCGAAGGTGGCGACGCCGATGGCGGGATCGTTTTTCTCAGCCGCGCCGTTGAGCCCAACGCGGCCCAATTCGAGCGCGGAGTACACCATATCGGGTACGGCTTTGCGGTCGTGTTTGCGTGATTCGGCTTGTAGGATATTCGCCACCGCGACGGCGGCATCGGCCAAGGCGTGGTTGGCCGTCATGCGCGGATTGGTGACATCGCCTATCGCGTAGATATTTGGCTGCGCGGTTTGTAAAAATTCATTGATTTTGATGAAGCCTTTGCTGTCGGCGTTCACAGCGGCGGCATCAAGATTGAGCCCGGTGGTGTGTGGGCGGCGACCGGTGCCGAGCAGCACCCAATCGACGATGACTTCTTCTGCGCCACCTTGCAAGATGAGCTTCACGCCTTCGGGCAACATCTCCACGGCTTCGGGGCGATTGCCAACTTTGGGCTCGATGCCGAGTTGCTTGAATTTATCCATGAGCAATTTGAGCGTGGGCGCGCTGAAGCATGAGCTGGAAAGCGGCGCGGTTTGGCTGACCCACACGACTTCTTTGCCGAGCATGGACAAGATGAAAGCGAACTCAGCACCGACCGTGCCGGAGCCGACTATTGCTACGCGCTTGCCCGCTGGCGGCGGCTGGTTGAAGAGCTCATCGCTCGTGAGCACTTTGCCGTCCGTCTGATAAAACGGCTTGGGCACGTAGGGATAGCTACCAGTCGCGATAATGAAATGGTGTGAGGTGATGTGGTCGTGGCCATCGAGCGCGATGGTGTTCGCATCTACGAATGAAGCGCTAGCGGCAAAACCGCTGATGCCGAGCCGTTTCATCGTGGTGATGTAACTATCGCGAACGGTTTTGACGACTTTCTTTTGATGTTCCCACGCGGTGTTTAAATCGCCGCTGAGTTGGCCTTGTACGCCGCGCTTGGCGAAGGTTTTGCTGGCGGCGATGAGCTTGGCGGAGTGATGCCAGTCGTTCTTTGGCACACAGCCACGGTTAAGCCCGCAGCCGCCCCATTCGGCTTTCTCCACAATGCCTACTTTGAGTCCGCGTTGTGCGGCGAGCACTGCGGCCCGGTACCCCCCTGGCCCGGAACCAATTACGATTAGATCGTATTGCATGTTTGCATTGTAGCGGTTAGTGGTGTGCTTAAAGAAGTATTAACGTCGCCAAACCTAAGAATATAAAAAAACCGCCGCTGTCGGTGATGGCGGTAATCAACACGCTCGACCCCACCGCCGGATCGCGCCCGGTTTTTACCATGAACAAGGGAATCAGTACGCCCATGATGGCGGCGAGCAACAGGTTCAAGGTCATCGCGCTCATGATGACCGCGCCCAAGGCGATGTTGCTGTACAGCCAGTAGGCGATGAGGCCCATGACTGAGCCCCAGATCAGTCCGTTTAATCCGGCCACGCCGAGTTCTTTTAAAATGAGCTTGCGCGCGCTGACGGGTTGCAGTTGGCCCAGGGCCAATGCGCGCACGATCATGGTGATAGTTTGATTGCCAGAATTGCCGCCGATACCGGCCACGATCGGCATCAAGGCGGCGAGTGCCACCAACTTTTCGATCGAGCCTTCAAACGCGCCAATCACGCGCGAGGCGATAAACGCGGTGACTAAATTGATCGCCAGCCAGGCCCAGCGGTTTTGCACTGATTTCCACACCGAGGCGAATAAATCTTCTTCTTCACGCAGACCGGCCAGCCCGAGTTTTTCTGCTTCCGATGCGTCGCGAATGTAGTCCACCACTACGTCCACGGTCAGGCGTCCGATGAGATGATTATCTGCATCGACCACCGGCGCGGTGACCAAGTCGTAACGCTCGAAGGCTTGCGCTGCATCGTGCGCTTCGTCTTCGGGGTGGAACAGCACAACGTCATCCACCATGACGGCACTCACCAGGGCGCTGGGGTCGTGGATGAGTAAACGCTTCAAAGGCAGCACACCTTTTAATGCGTCTTGTTGGTCCACCACAAACAGCTTATCGGTCTGATCGGGCAGCTCGCCCAAGCGGCGCAGGTAACGCAGCGCGACTTCGAGCGTAATATCGTCGCGCAGGGTAACCATGTCGTAATCCATTAGTCCGCCGACCGAATCTTCGTCGTAGGACATGGCCGATTGCAGACGCGCACGGTTGCGGGCATCGAGCGATTGCAGTAACTCTTCGATCACGTCTTGCGGCAGATCGGGGGCTAAATCCGCGATCTCGTCGGTATCGAGCGTCTCGGCCGCAGCTAATAGCTCTTCCGAATCCATCGACTCGATCAGGGTTTCGCGCACGGCATCGGAGACTTCGAGCAGAATTTCGCCGTCTCGCTCGGCTTTGACCAAATCCCATACCAAGAGGCGCTGGTCTAGGGGCAGTGATTCCAGAATATAGGCGACGTCAGCCGGGTGCAGCTCATCCAACTTGCTCCGCAGCTCGGCGAGATTTTGCTTGTGCACCAGCGACTCGACTAAATCGTGTTTGGGGCCTTGCTGCTTATGCACGAGCGACTCTACCAGCTCATGCTTACGCAATAGCGCCTGCACCACGTGCAATGATTCTTGCACGCTTTCTGGTGATTTATTTTCTTGGATCAGTGTCATGAAAATGGATGCGCCGCGTCACCGCAAAACCCGCATTGTAGGGGCAGGGGGGGGGAGCGTCTATCGCGAATCCATGATGACCTCGCCGCAACAAAACACACCAGCCGCAACACTTGTCACCGAGATCACAGAGGACACTGAGAAAAACTCGGAAAATCATGGTTCACGCTTAAGCAGAGCGCGGCAAGAGGAGTGAACCACTGGCTTTTCTTCGTGTGCTCTGTGGACTCTGTGGCAAATAGTTTTTTAAGGATTCAGCCCAAGCGTCATGCGATAGTGCGGTATGTCGGCATCCAGAAATTCCGCTCCCTCGATCACAAAATCGTAGCGCTCGTAAAACGGCACGGCATAAGTTTGTGCGTTGAGAAACACGCTACTCGCGCCGCGTTGTCGAGCTTCGTCCAACAGGCGCTGCAACAGACTCGCTCCCACGCCCTGTCTGCGCCAGGCCGGCAACACCGCCATGCGCCCGATGTGCGCCAAGGTGTCGTGCAATAACAGCCGCCCCGTGCCGATGGGTTTGCCGCCCGACTCCACGGCCAGCACATGCAAGGCATGCGCGTCTTCGCCATCCCATTCCAGCGCTGCCGAAACCGACTGTTCCTGAATAAAAACTGACGTGCGGACAGCACGGAGGTGGGATTCGCTGTCTTGCCAAGTAACCAGTTGTAAGTGATAGCGCTGGGAGGACATGGATGCGAGTGTACCGTGTTGCCTTGATGTCGCAAAAAAGGCGTGACCCGCCTGTGCACAACAACAGTGGCAAGCACTCCTTTGCGCTACTTAAAATAGGGAATGTGCTAGGATTAACTGCTGATTTTTATTGTCGCGCAACTGAAAGGCCCCTGCTTAAAATGCGCCAAAGGTTAAAGCATTCCCAAGCCTGGTTTCTCCTGGTAACAATGCTGGTTGGCGCCGCACCCGCACTTTCAGATGAAATTCGAATTGCCGTACGCGCGAACAAGGGCAGCGAAGAAGCAATGCGCAAATGGCAGGCCACTGCCGACTACCTCAATCAAGCGATACCTCAGCATCACTTTTCGATCACCCCATTCGAAAACAACAGCGCGTTAAATCAGGCAATCTCGAAAGACGGCTACTCACTCAGCATCACCAACCCCGCTTCAGCCGTAGAGCTCAAGATTCGCTATGGCCATCAACCCCTGGCCACGCTACTGAATAAACGGCAAGGGAAAGGCTATCCCCACTTCGGCACAGTTATCTTCACGCGCGCCGACAGGCACGACATTTCCAGCCTAAGTGATCTCAAGGGAAAAGTTTACATGGGGGTCGAAGAATTAGGGTTTGGGGGGTGGCGCATCGCGTGGGGAGAACTGCAAAAAAACAATATTGACCCGTACCACGATTTCAAAGAGTTGCGCTTTGGCGGCGGCAATCAAAAATCCGTGGTGACTGCCGTCTTGCACGGCGAAGTGGATGCGGGGTCGGTCAGAACCGACTTACTGGAAAAAATGTCGCGTGAAGGGGAAATCACGCTATCAGACATTAAAGTGCTGGGGGCAAAACAAGTTCCTGGCTTTCCCTTCCTGCTCAGTTCTGACCTGTATCCAGAATGGCCATTTTCGGCATCTCA
>JAYVBU010000279.1:0-2490 GCA_043750335.1 Betaproteobacteria bacterium
TTACTTTATCCAACAGTTGTTCAGCCAGCATCGCCTTGCGCGTTTCTGGCGTTTCCAAACTAATCCCGCCCAGGGTGCCGGTGCGGTAGTCCTTCAGTAAAGTGATTGCGGCATTTTCCAGATCAGGATCGCCACCCTTGAGGCGAAAGCCTCGCCGTTTGGCGACGGCTTCGATCACGCCTACGCCATCCAAATTTACCACCGCGCAACCGTAGCGCGCGCTGAGCAGAGCGGGATAACGTGCGAGCAAAATCTCGGCAAGAAAGGTGGCGACTTCTTCGTCGATCACGGCATTGGTGCCGATGGCGTGACTCGCCGCCAACATATAACCATCGCTCTCGTGTTCGATTTTCGGCCACAAGAGGCCCGGTGTGTCGGTGATGCTCATGTGGTCGTTCAGCTCGAAGCGTTGCTGGTTTTTGGTCACTGCCGGTTGGTCGCCCACTGCCGCTACGCGGCGCTTCAACAGCGCATTCATTAAGGTGGATTTACCTACATTGGGTATGCCCATAATCATCATACGCAAGGGCTTGAGGCTGGTGCCGCGATGCGGGGCGAGCTTTAGGCATAGATTGGGTATCTTGGCCACGTCGCTCGGTTTTTTGCAGGATAGCGCCACGGCTTTAACATCTTTTTGCGCGTTGTAAAAATCGAGCCAGGCTTGTGTGACCGCCGGGTCGGCTAGATCGGCCTTGTTGAGAATTTTTAAGCAAGGGCGCTGGCGTTGCATGCGTAGTTCTTTAATCATCGGATTGGTGCTCGCCTCGGGGAGGCGGGCATCGAGTACTTCGATAATCATATCGGTCCACTCCATGGTTTCTGCCGCTTTTTTGCGGGCGGAAACCATGTGGCCGGGAAACCAGTTAATGGACATGGGGGATTACGCTGAATAATTGACTAAACTTGGGCCATTCTATCACCCGCTTGATGCGCCATGGACGGCGTGGCATGGGTTATGCCCGCGCTTTGGGGTGCATGCCAACATTGACCAAATAGCCCAAACTACGGTATTTTAAGCGTTTTTGCGCGAGGGTGACGGCATGAGTAAAGTACCAAAAGCGCCGACATTCGAGGATGCGTTGGCCGAGCTGGAAAAGATCGTCGCCAATATGGAGGCAGGGCAGTTGCCTTTGGAAGATTCCCTTGCGGCGTATAAGCGCGGCACGGAGTTACTGAAGTTTTGCCAGCAAAAAATCCAGGATGCAGAAAGCCAAGTGCGCGTTCTGACCGAAGCGAATCAACTCGAAAATTTCCCTAGTGACGGCAGTAATTAGTTTTCAAGACTGGTCGCATGCGTTGCAAAGACGCATGGAGACAGCTTTGGCGCGCAGCTTGCCCGCTGCCGATATCGCGCCGTGCCGTTTGCACCAGGCGATGCGCTATGCGGTGCTGGGCGGCGGCAAGCGTGTACGGCCCTTACTCGCGTTTGCAGCGGGTGAAGTGGCGGCGGCGGCGGACGCACGGCTAGAGATCGTGGCCAGCGCGGTAGAGTTGATCCACGCCTATTCGTTGGTGCATGACGATTTACCGTGCATGGACGACGACGTGCTGCGCCGGGGTCGGCCCACGGTGCATGTCGAATTCGACGAAGCGAGCGCGCTTTTGGTGGGCGATAGTTTGCAAAGTTTGGCGTTTCAATTGCTCGCGCAATATCCTCTCGCGTCGGATCCGCAGCGGCAATTGGAGATGGTGACGCTGCTCGCAGTGGCTTCCGGTTCGCGTGGCATGGCGGGCGGGCAGGCGATTGATTTAGCGTCAGTGGGCCAATCGCTCACGTTGCCAGAGCTGGAGTTCATGCACATTCACAAAACGGGCGCGTTGATTCGCTCGTCGGTCATGCTCGGCGCGCTTTGCGGGCAATTGGCTGACAAAGAGATGGCAAAGTTGGATCATTTTGCCAAATGCATTGGCCTCGCGTTTCAAGTGGTGGATGATGTGTTGGACGCAGAAGCCAGCACCGCCACCTTGGGCAAGACGGCAGGCAAGGATGCCGAGCAGAATAAGCCGACCTATGTCAGCCTGCTGGGTGTGGCGCAGGCTAAATCGCTGGCTGATTCCTTGCGTCAGGATGCGCTAGACGCGCTAGACGCGCTAGAGTGCTTTGGTCACAGCGCGCAACGGCTGCGCGAGCTGGCCGATTTTATTGTGTTGCGTACTTTTTAAAGACTCTTGATCCGATGCCTTATTCCCTGCTCGACAGCATTAACGATCCACACCAATTGCGCGCGTTGGAACGCCGACAATTACCTCAGCTCGCAGCTGAGTTACGCAGTTTTTTGGTAGAGAGCGTAGCCAAGACCGGCGGTCATCTCGCCTCTAATCTGGGCACGGTGGAGCTCACGCTCGCATTGCACTATGTGTTCAATACGCCTGAAGACCGGCTGGTGTGGGACGTGGGCCATCAAACCTACGCGCATAAAATTCTGACCGGTCGGCGCGAGGCGATGAGCCGCTTGCGCATGCTGGGCGGCATTGCCGGTTTTCCCAAGC
>JAYVBU010000280.1:0-2486 GCA_043750335.1 Betaproteobacteria bacterium
CGAACTGCATACGCATGGTCACAAATCTTTTCTCACCCGCCGCAGCGCATAAATCGCAGGCAACACAAATAGCGACAACAGCGGTGCGGTGAGCATGCCGCCCACCATGGGTGCGGCGATGCGGCTCATGGCTTCGGAGCCGGTGCCGCTGCCGAATAAAATGGGCAATAGTCCCGCTAAGATTACCGCCACGGTCATGGCTTTGGGCCGCACGCGCAGCGCCGCGCCGTCGATCAACGCGGCGTGCAGGTCGGCTTGGGTGTTGAGTTGGCCTGTTGTGCGATGGCGGTCGATGGCGTCGTCTAAATAGACCAGCATGATGACGCCGAATTCTGCGGCGAGCCCGGCGAGTGCAATCATGCCGACGCCGCTGGCGATGGAAAAATTTTGACCCAGCAGATAGAGGAACCACACTGCGCCAACGAGTGCGAAGGGTAGTGTGCCTAGAATCATCAGCGCGGGTGCGATGCGTTTGAAGGTGAGAAACAGCAGGATGAAAATAATGCCGAGTGTCATCGGCACGACCCACACTAAGCGTTTCACCGCCCGTTCGAAATATTCGAATTGCCCGGACCAGGCGAGCGAGTAACCGGCGGGCAACTGTAGCTCCCGCTCGATCTTGGCGCGCGCTTCTTTGACGAAGCCACCCAGATCGCGCTCACGAATATCCACATAGACCCACAAACTAGGGCGGGCGTTTTCGCTTTTTATCATGGGCGGGCCATCGACAATGGCAATCGTGGCGATGCTGCCAAGCGGTACGGTTGCGCCACTGATGGTGACCAGTGGTAGCGCTTTGAGTTTTTCTACCGAGTCGCGCAGCTCGCGCGGAAAGCGCACATTGATCGGAAAGCGCGCCAAGCCGTCGAGTTTTTCGCCGATGTTTTCGCCGCCGATGGCGGTGGCTACCAAGTCTTGCACGTCCAGAATATTGAGGCCGTAGCGCGCGGCTTGCAGGCGATCAATTTTCAAGTCGATGTAACGCCCACCGGTGACGCGCTCGGCGATCACCGAGCTAGCACCGGGCACTTGCTTCACGCTGCGCTCGACTGCTTGGCCCAATTTTTCTAGCGTGGCGAGATCGGCTCCCGCGATCTTGATGCCGACCGGGCTCTTGATGCCGGTGGCCAGCATGTCGATGCGGTTGCGAATCGGTTGCACCCAAACATTGGCCATGCCCGGAATGGTGAGGCGCGCGTCCAGCTCTGCGATCAGTTTGTCCATGGTCATGCCGGGTCGCCATTCATTTTTCGGTTTGAATTGTATGGTGGTTTCAAGCATCTCTAATGGTGCGGGGTCGGTGGCAGTTTCTGCGCGCCCTGCTTTGCCAAATACCGATTTCACCTCGGGCACGGTTTTAATCAGGCGGTCGGTGAGTTGAACGATTTGCGCTGCCTTGGCCGCCGATAGGCCAGGCAGCGCCGTCGGCATGTAGAGCAGATCGCCTTCTTCCAGGGGCGGCATGAATTCGCTGCCGAGTTGAGACAATGGCCACAGCGTGATAAGCAAAATGACGAATGCTGCGGCCAGCGTTGCTTTTGGATAGCGCAGTACGCGCGCGAGTAAGGGCTTGTACGCGCCAATCAGCCAGCGGTTGAGCGGGTTTTCTGCTTCATTGCGAATGCGCCCGCGTATGAAAAAAATCATGAGTACCGGCACCAGCGTCACCGATAGTCCGGCCGCTGCCGCCATGGCATATGTCTTGGTATAGGCGAGCGGGGCGAACAGTTTTCCTTCCTGTGCTTCCAGCGTGAACACCGGGATGAAGGAGAGCGTGATGATGAGCAAGGAAAAAAACAAAGCAGGCCCGACCTCCGTCGCCGCCTCGATCATCAGTGCAGCATGTTGCTGCGTATTGGGCTCGCCGTGCGCCGTGCGATAGTGCTCCAGCTTCTTGTGCGCGTTTTCGATCATCACGATGGCAGCGTCCACCATCGCGCCGATGGCGATGGCGATGCCGCCCAGCGACATGATGTTGGCGTTCACCCCTTGTTGTTGCATCACGATGAACGAGATCAGCACCCCCAGCGGTAGCGCCACGATGGCGACCAGGGCCGAGCGCAGATGCCACAGAAACAGTCCGCACACGAGGGCGACCACGATGAATTCCTCGATCAGTTTTTGGCGCAGATTGTCCACCGCGCGCTCGATCAATTGCGAGCGGTCATAGGTGGTAACGATTTCCACGCCGGGCGGCAGGCTTTTTTTCAGTATCGCCAGTTTGGCTTTTACGGCCTCGATTACCGCCAACGCGTTTTGGCCCGAGCGCATCACGATCACACCGCCGACTACTTCGCCTTCGCCATTTAGCTCCGCGATGCCGCGCCGCATTTCTGGCCCGAGTTGTACGCGCGCGATATCGCCTAGCAAAATCGGCGTGCCGCCTGCATTGACGCCAAGCGGGATGCGCCGAAAATCGTCCAGCGTTTCCAGATAGCCGCGTGCGCGCACCATGTATTCGGCCTCGCCCAGCTCCACTAGCGCGC
>JAYVBU010000281.1:0-2475 GCA_043750335.1 Betaproteobacteria bacterium
AAGTTTGAGCTGTGAGCGCCAAGGCAATTGCGCGCGCGGTTGGCTAAAAGCGATGAGCAGCGTAGTGAGCAGCCATGCGGTGACGAATATATAAGCCGCAATAAATAAATTTTGCGTATAGAGAAAATGCGTGATGAGCAGAAAGTAGCCCAGGAATACGACGAGCCAAGCATCCCGTTCGTCTTTCAATTCCAAGAGCTTGAGCGAGACCATGAGCGTAAACAGCGCCACCCCCGCATCGCGTCCAAACAGCGTGTGGTACTGGAGCAGGATGCCCATCGTGGCGACGGTAGCCAAGCCAAACAGCATCCATTTTTTAGGCATACGCCATGTGCCGCGCCCCACTAAGTAACGCCACAGGATGATGCCAACGGCAAAGCCAGTGAGCCATAGCGGCAGACGTGTCGCATGTGGGGCGATCACTAGCGCCATAGTTGCGAGTAAACCGCTGAGCAGCGGTAGCGGTGGCCAAGTGGGTTTAGGCATCTTGTATCCCGAACAGCGCCAGGGCGCGCAGGCAGCGCGCGCAATGCGTCTCGCCCAGATCGGGTGCAAATTCGATATCGGGCAGACGCAGGCCATAGGTTTGCTGCATGTATTCCGCTTCCAGAATCATGCCGGTCAGGTGCGATAAACGGCGCTCGATATCCGGCTCATTCAGCGCATTGAAATCAAGCCATAGCGTGGCCGCGCCCGGTGTGGAGAATTGCTTGGTTAATAGTTTTTCGCTCTTGGTCGAAGCCTTCCACGCGATATGGCGCGGTGCATCGCTGGGACGTGCGTCGCGCAGACCGATGAAATCCTCCGCGCCTTCGATTTGCGTGGTGAGCGCGCCGCTTTGCTCGGCAGATTCGCCTTGGGGTAAATCGCGGCGGGCAAGCGGTTGGGGATACACCAGGCAACGGCTGTTGAAATTGATATAGCTCCAGGCGTGAAACAGGCCCAGGGGAAAGTGCGTTTGTAGCGTGAAGCGGCCAGGTGTGAGCCAGCCGCGTTGCGTGGCGGGCACGCTGACGGGTGCGCAGTGTGGGCCGGGCTGCAATAGATCGACCCATTGTGGCGATTGCTTTTTCCATGTGAGACCCAGTGCAGGGCGTTGCCCTGACGCTTCTAAGCATAGGTAAAATTGCGCCATTTCACCTACGAAAACCGGCGATACGCCACCAGTGGAAATGCGTACACCGGCTAGGTTGCGATACGTGTGCAGCATGCCGATGTTGCCTAATCCCGCAAGTAGAAAGGTCAGCACAAAGCCCAAGCTCAAGGCGTAATTGATCGAGCCCAAGAGCATCGCCAACAGCAGCACAGCGAATAACAAACCGCGCCGCGTGGGCAAGATATAGATACGCTTGCGGTTGAGCACAACGCCATCGGCGTCGATGCGTCGGCTGCGGATCAGATCGCCGAGCAGGGGGAAAAAGCGTGAAAAATTTAAGGGCTTAGTAACCACAGATGCACACGGATAAGCGCGGATATAAAAGCCCAGATGTTTTGTCTATATCAGTGTTCATCCGTGTATATCCGTGGTCACAATATTTTTGAATTAAGGTATCGCCAGCGACGCGATCAATGCTTGTGCTGCCGCTGCGCCGGATTCATTGCCTCCCACCGGGCGTAGTCGATGCCCGGCGACGGATACGAACACGGCCTGTACGTCTTCCGGCATGACTTGGCTGCGGCCATTGAGCAAGGCCCAGGCTTGGGCAGCGCGGATCAGTGCGATACCGGCGCGGGGCGAGAGGCCGAAGGCAAAGCGCGCAGGCTGGCGCGAGGCGGCAATCAGCGCTTGCACATAATCCAAGAGCGCGTCGGATACATGGATGCCGCGCACCTCGTGTTGCAAGGCCAGCAAGCCTTGTGCATCGAGTAGCGGCTTCAGTTGGGTAAGCAATGCGCGCCGGTCGTCCCCCGCGAGCAGCGCGCGCTCTGCCTGATGATCGGGATAGCCCAACTCGATGCGCATCAAAAAACGATCAAGTTGCGATTCGGGTAAGGGGAACGTGCCAACTTGATGCATCGGGTTTTGCGTAGCGATGACAAAAAACGGCGCGGGCAGTTTACGCGTTTCGCCTTCTACGGTTACTTGCTGCTCTTCCATCGCTTCCAGCAAGGCGCTTTGCGCTTTCGGCGTGGCGCGGTTCACCTCGTCAGCGAGAATCACCTGCGCGAAAATCGGGCCGGGGTGAAACGTAAAACCACGCTGCTCTCGATCATAGACCGACACGCCGAGAATATCGGCAGGCAGTAAATCACTAGTGAATTGGATGCGGTGAAAATCTAGTCCGAGCGTTTGCGCCAACACGTGTGCCAGCGTGGTCTTGCCCATGCCGGGCATATCCTCGATGAGCAAATGGCCGCGCGCCAAAAGACAAGCAAGCGCGAGTTGGATTTGCGTCTGCTTGCCCAGGATAATTTGCGCGGCCTGTTGCTGCGCCAATGCCAGCGTAGCGTGAAGTGGGGGGGTGGGTTTGGTCA
>JAYVBU010000282.1:0-5508 GCA_043750335.1 Betaproteobacteria bacterium
CTCTTCGATCAAGCGGCCTTTGCGCACCAGTTGATTAATGGTTGGCATAGCATTCCTTCAAGTAAAAACGAAGGGACGGCGTTTTAATAACGCCGTCCCGAATCATGTTCATCCAAATGCCCGAGCCGCTTTTCAGAGGTTTATATTCCGGGCTAGGCACAAAAAAGAAACGAGATTTTAAGGGGTTTTCACCCCTATGTCAATAACACGACCTCGTTATATTCCTTAATTACCACATACATCTCGGAAAAAGCGGCCACGAAACTCCATCGCAGCCACTTTAACTGACGCCAAAACGAATATTAAGCGACTTCCGTCTGGCCGCCGGCCGTACTTTCATCGGCCAACTCGATTTCGGTGGTGCCTGTTTGCACATCCAAACCAAGTTTTTGACGTTTGCGTGCACGATGGTAGGCCAAACCCGTTCCGGCTGGTATGAGGCGGCCGACAATGACGTTTTCCTTCAAACCACGCAATTCGTCTTGTTTGCCCATAATCGCTGCTTCCGTCAGCACGCGCGTGGTCTCTTGGAACGACGCCGCCGAGATAAAGGAATCAGTGGAAAGGGATGCCTTAGTAATACCGTGCAACACATGATCGAAGGTCGCGGGACGCTTATCTTTCGCTAAGCGATCATTTTCTTCTAACAATTCAGCACGTTCTACTTGCTCACCGAGAATGAAGCGGGTATCGCCGCCATCGGTAATCTGCACCCGACGCAGCATCTGGCGAACGATGACTTCAATGTGCTTGTCGTTGATGCGTACACCTTGTAAGCGATAAACGTCTTGCACTTCGTCCGTAATGTAGCGCGCCAGGGCTTCGACACCCAGTAAGCGCAGGATATCGTGTGGTTCGGCCGGGCCGTCCACGATGGTCTCGCCTTTATTCACGACCTGACCATCATGCACCGTAACGTGCTTGTCTTTTGAGATCAGATATTCGTGCGCGACCCCGTCGAGATCGGTCAGCACCAAGCGCTGTTTGCCCTTGGTGTCCTTGCCGAAGGAAACGGTGCCGGTAATTTCTGCCAGCATGCCGGCATCTTTAGGCGAGCGCGCTTCGAACAGCTCCGCCACCCTTGGCAGACCGCCGGTGATGTCGCGCGTCTTGGTAGATTCTTGCGGAATCCGTGCCAACACCTCGCCCACAGCCGCATCTTGTCCGTCTTTTACGGTGATGATGGCGCCGACCGGGAAGCTGATGTTGACCGGCGCATCGGAGCCGGCAAGTTTTACTTCCTTGCCCTTGTCGTCCAGCAATTTGACTTGCGGGCGCAGACCTTTAGATGTTGCGCTGCCACGACGCTTGGGATCGATCACCACTAAGGTTGATAAACCAGTTACGTCGTCGATTTGCTTAGCGACGGTCACACCTTCTTCTACGTTTTCAAATCGCACCTTGCCAGAATATTCGGTAATGATCGGGCGTGTATGCGGGTCCCAAGTCGCGACGGCTTTGCCTGCTTTGACCGGGATGCCATCCGTTACATGTAACGTTGCGCCATAGGGAACCTTATGCCGTTCGCGCTCGCGACCGCTATCGTCTTGCACCAACACTTCGCCCGTACGTGAAATAACCACGAGTTCGCTGCGTGAGTTGGACACATAACGCATGGTCGGCCCAAAGCGTATTGTGCCGCTGGACTTCAATTCGACCTGGCTAGCAACTGCGGCACGTGATGCCGCACCGCCGATGTGGAAGGTACGCATGGTGAGCTGCGTGCCCGGTTCGCCAATCGACTGCGCTGCAATCACGCCAACTGCTTCGCCATCGCTGACCAAGGTGCCGCGCGCCAAATCGCGTCCGTAGCACAGGGCACAAAGGCCAAAGCGCGTTTCGCATGTCAGCGGGGTGCGTACTTTAACTTCGTCGATGCCTGCGGCTTCGATCTCATCGACCGAATCTTCGCTGAGCAGCGTGCCTGCCGGGAACATTACTTGGCTGTTTTCCGGGTTATAAATATCTAGGGCAATGACACGGCCCAGGATGCGCTCGCGCAAGGCCTCGATCACCTCACCGCCTTCGATCAAGGCTTTCATTACTACGCCTTGCTCCGTGGCGCAATCATGCTCGGTAACGACTAAGTCTTGCGTCACATCGACCAGGCGGCGAGTGAGGTAGCCCGAGTTCGCGGTTTTCAACGCGGTGTCGGCCAAGCCTTTACGTGCGCCGTGAGTCGAGATGAAGTACTGCAACACGTTCAGACCTTCGCGGAAGTTTGCCGTGATCGGCGTCTCGATAATCGAGCCATCCGGTTTTGCCATGAGGCCGCGCATACCGGCCAGCTGGCGAATCTGCGCGGCGGAACCGCGCGCGCCGGAGTCGGCCATCATGTAAATCGAGTTGAAGGACTCTTGTTTAACTTTTTTGCCTTCGCGATTTACGGTTTCTTGCGTGCCGAGTTGATCCATCATGGCTTTCGCCACGACGTCGCCGGCGCGCGACCAGATGTCCACCACCTTGTTATAGCGCTCGCCTTGCGTCACCAGACCGGAGGCATATTGGCGCTCAATTTCTTTGACTTCTTCTTCGGCACTGGCCAGCAGGCCCACCTTCTCAGTCGGAATCAACATATCGTCCACGCAGAAAGACATGCCGGAGCGCGCAGCAAACGTGAAGCCGGTGTACATCAACTTATCAGCGAGGATGACGGTTTCGCGCAGACCGCATTGGCGGAAGCTGGCATTAATCAGCTTAGAGATTTCTTTCTTCTTTAATGCCTTGTTCACGTAATCAAAAGACAAGCCGGGCGGCAAAATTTCTGACAGCAGGGCACGGCCTACTGTGGTGTGGTAGCGAATGAATTTTTCTTTCTTCGTACCATCGGCGTCCACATCGTATTCTTTGATACGCACTTGTACCTTGGCGTGCAGATCGACTTTGCGCGACTCATACGCGCGCGACACTTCGGACAGATCGGCGAACAACGCGCCCTCGCCTTTGGCGTTAATGCGGTCACGCGTCATGTAATACAGGCCCAACACGATATCCTGCGAGGGCACGATGATCGGGTCGCCGTTGGCCGGCGACAACACGTTGTTGGACGACATCATCAAGGTGCGCGCTTCCATCTGCGCTTCGAGCGACAGGGGCACATGCACTGCCATTTGGTCGCCGTCGAAGTCGGCGTTGAACGCGGCGCAAACGAGCGGGTGTAATTGGATTGCTTTGCCTTCAATCAGCACCGGTTCAAAAGCTTGGATGCCTAAGCGGTGCAAGGTCGGTGCGCGGTTCAGCATCACGGGATGCTCGCGAATTACGTCTTCGAGAATATCCCAAACTTCTGGTGTCTCTTGCTCGACCGCGCGCTTGGCGGCTTTGATGGTGGTGGCGATGCCCAGCACTTCCAGTTTGTGGAAAATGAAGGGTTTGAACAGCTCTAACGCCATTTTCTTTGGCAGACCGCATTGATGCAGTTTGAGCTGCGGACCAACCACGATTACGGAGCGGCCGGAATAATCCACGCGCTTGCCCAACAGGTTCTGACGGAAACGACCGCCTTTGCCTTTAATCATGTCGGCCAGCGATTTCAGCGGACGCTTATTCGCGCCGGTCATGGCTTTACCGCGACGGCCATTATCCAACAGCGAATCGACGGATTCTTGCAACATGCGCTTTTCGTTACGCACGATAATTTCTGGCGCTTTTAATTCCAGCAGGCGCTTTAAACGATTGTTGCGGTTGATGACGCGACGATATAAATCATTCAGATCAGAAGTCGCGAAACGTCCACCGTCCAGCGGTACTAATGGGCGCAGTTCTGGAGGCAAGACCGGAAGGACCTCCAGGATCATCCAATCTGGGCGGATACCGGATTTTTGGAAAGCCTCCAGCACCTTCAGGCGCTTGGCGATTTTCTTAATCTTAGTCTCGGAGCTGGTTGCGCCCAAGTCCCTGCGTAAGGTTTCGACTTCGTGGTTGATGTCGATTGAGCGCAACAAGTCGCGCACGCCTTCAGCACCCATGACCGCCTTGAATTCGTCGCCAAATTCTTCGACTTTAGCCAGATAATCGTCCTCGGACAGCAGTTGGCCGCGCACCAACGGGGTCATCCCCGGTTCAACCACGACATACGCTTCGAAATACAGCACGCGTTCGATATCGCGCAAGGCGATGTCCAACACCATACCCAAGCGCGACGGTAGCGATTTAAGGAACCAAATATGTGCGACCGGGCTCGCCAGATCAATGTGCGCCATGCGCTCGCGCCGCACTTTGGATAGCGTGACTTCCACGCCGCACTTTTCGCAGATTACGCCGCGATGCTTTAAGCGCTTGTATTTGCCACACAGGCATTCGTAGTCTTTGACCGGTCCAAAAATTTTGGCGCAGAACAGACCATCGCGCTCCGGCTTGAAGGTGCGATAGTTGATGGTTTCCGGTTTTTTAACTTCACCAAACGACCAAGAACGGATTTTGTCAGGCGAAGCGAGTGCGATCTTAATGGCGTCGAACTCTTCTTCTTGCGTGACCTGCTTAAATAAATCGAGTAGTGCTTTCATGTGCGACTCCTAAATGTAGGGGCGTCTAAATCGAGATGGGCGATGCGTCATGCATCGCCCCCATCGTCTTAATTGCGTTCCAGATCAATATCAATGGCAAGCGAGCGGATTTCCTTCACCAACACATTGAAGGATTCCGGCATACCGGCGTCGATCTTGTGATCGCCTTTAACGATGTTCTCGTACATCTTGGTGCGGCCAGTGACGTCATCGGACTTCACGGTCAGCATTTCTTGCAAGGTATAGGCAGCACCGTAAGCTTCCAGCGCCCAAACCTCCATCTCGCCGAAACGCTGGCCGCCGAACTGCGCCTTACCACCCAAGGGCTGCTGCGTAACCAGACTGTACGGCCCGGTGGAACGCGCATGCATCTTGTCGTCCACCAAGTGGTGCAGTTTCATCACATGCATGTAGCCGACTGTGACTTGACGTTCAAACGCCTCGCCGGTGCGGCCATCGAACAAGGTGATCTGACCGGAACGCGGCAAGCCCGCCAACTCCAGCATGTCCTTGATCTCTTCTTCGGTCGCGCCGTCGAATACGGGGGAGGCGAAGGGCACGCCCTTGGTCAGGTTCACCGCCAACTCGACGATTTCTTTGTCGGTCAAGGTATCCAACTGCTCCGACTTGCCGCTGCGGTTGTAGATTTTTTCCAGGTACTTGCGTAGTTGGCCTACGGTCAGGTTTTGCGCGTCTTGCAACATCTCACCGATGCGCTGCCCCAGACCCTTTGCGGCCCAACCCAGGTGCGTTTCCAGAATCTGGCCCACGTTCATCCGTGAAGGCACACCCAGCGGGTTCAGCACGATATCGACCGGACGACCATCTTCCATATACGGCATGTCTTCTACCGGCACGATTTTCGAGATCACGCCTTTATTACCGTGCCGACCGGCCATTTTGTCGCCGGGCTGTAAGCGGCGTTTAACCGCCAGATAGACTTTCACCATCTTCTGCACGCCAGGAGCAAGCTCATCGCCGCTGGTGAGTTTCTTTTTCTTCT
>JAYVBU010000283.1:0-11887 GCA_043750335.1 Betaproteobacteria bacterium
GTTGATCGTTGAGGGAGGTGACACCCACATCGTAAATGGTTGAGCTGCTGATACGCATATTGCCTCCTGCTACCGGATATTTAAAATCGACTCAAATAGCGTACTGCCGACCTGAATCATTTTGGCCGCCGCTTGATACGCCTGCTGAAAGCGCAGCAGATTCGCTGCTTCTTCATCCAGATTAACCCCCGACAGCTGTTGCTGCGCGTTGGTGGAGTTGCTGAGCAGGGTTGCCTGCGACGCAGAGTTGATCTGCGTTTCGCGAGTTTTGTTGCCGATGCTGCTCACCAGTTGTGAGTAAGCACCTTGGTAAGAGGTGGTCGCTACGCCAGACGAATTGTTGGCCAGCTTGTTTGCAGTTTGCAATGCGGCAATCGCCAAGGCATTGCGATTGTCGCCTGTGCCGCCGGTGTTGGTGGCGATGGTAAACGTGTCGCCGCTGGCCGGCACACCGCTGATGGCGACTGTCCAGCCGTTATAGCTGATAGCGCCGCCTGCGGTATAGGTTACGCCCGATGCAAGCGTGCTGGAGAGCGTGGTGTCGGTGACCGTGTAACTTGATGCGCTGGTAAAAGTGATGGTGACGCTGTTTTGCAAATTCGCGTTAAGCGGCGGTTGCGATGCCGTATTGACCGAGCCTAAGTCGATGCTGCCGCTGCCTGTGTTGGCGACGGTCGCCGCCGTTTTGATGGGTGCGGCGGCGGCAATTTTATTCGTGTCTGTGGTCGCGACGCTGATATCGCGCGCACCGAATCGCGTTGGCAACAAGAGCCACTGATCGCCATTGGACGGTGTGCCGGATGAAAGCGCAACCGTGAATCCATAGCTGGTGGTTGCAGGCAGCGCACTGGATGCAATGGTCGTGGTCGCGCCGTCCGATAATTGGGTCAGCGTGTAGTTAGAAGAGGCCGAGTTGTAGAGCAGGCTATAGTTACTCGTGGTGAGCGCGCCTGCTGCGGTCGAGCTCAAGCTGGCCGATAGTGTCGCCGTGCCGCTGTTGCCCGTATTCGAATAGATCGTGGGTGAGGTGCTGGCGATGTTGAATAGATTGCCGCCTAGCGTACCGTTCAGGTCTTGTCCTAATTTGTTTTGGTTGTTGACGGTTTGCGCCAGCGCAAGGGCGACGCGGCCCAGCGCATTTTGAGCGCCGTCCAAGGTGTTGCGCCGGAATGAAAGCAAGCCGCCAAGTACGCCGCCATTTTCCAACTGCGTTTGCGGGACCGTGATGGACCCGCCGCCTTGGCTATACACAATATTTTTTTGTTCTGGATCGACGGGGTCGTCTTGCAGCGCCAGGGTAAACGTCGATGCACTGACGACCAGCGGTTGCCCATTGCCGATAAAAATATTGTAGCTACCGTCATCCTGCACCACCTTGGTGACGCGAATTTGTTCGTTCAGTTTGGCTACTAGCTGATCGCGCTGGTCGAGCAAATCATTGGGCGGTTGGCCCACCGCGCTTTGTGCCGTCACAATTTGATTGTTGAGATTGGAAATTTGCGCGCCGTAAGAATTGATACTGGCGACCACCGAGGCCAACTGCGTGTCGATGCCATCGCGAATAGCGGTCAGGCTGGACCCGATAGATTGGAAGCGCGCGACCAACGCTTCTGCCGACGATAAAAAAGATTGCCGTGCCGCGACTGAATCGGGATCGTTCGCGACTTCGTTGACCGCGCTAAAGAACGACTGCACGGCGGGCGAGAGACCGGCGTTCGGGTCGGCGAGAATACTGTCGATCTGCTTGACCGAGCTGTAGTAGGTGTCATAGAACTTCGATTGGCTGGAGGCACTGAGGGTTTGTTCGTCCAGAAAACGGTCATACAGACGGCGGATGGTTTCGACTTGCGCGCCTTGGCCGACATAGCCTGCGCCGGTTGGCACGGCAAAATTAGTGACCTGGACGGCTTGTTGACGGTGAAAGCCGGGGCTGTTGGCGTTGGCAATATTATGCTCGGTGGTCAGCAAGCTGAGCTGTGCTGAGTTGAGCGCTTGTACGCCGATACCGTAGATGCCTGCCATGATCTTTCTCCTACTGTTTCGCTCCGTCGAGGGTGTGAGGGTTAGTCACTTTATCGGCGAAAATTTCAGTTAGTTAAGCCAATGCAATTCAATCGCGCTAGACCGCCGCGCGCAGCAGACTACCCTGCAAGGTGTAAGACAGTTTTTCTTCAAAGCGCTGCCCCAGCGTTTTACCGGGCAGAGGCAGCGCGCCCGGTTGTTCGCTACGGTGCAAGGGCAAGCCCGTGGCCGCCGCGCCGGGCAAGCCTTTGGTGAGCGGATCAGCAGTATTTTCTTTCTTGAGTAGCAGCGGTATAGCCGGAGCGTTTAGGCTCGGTATGGTCGGCGTGTGGCTGCGCGTCATTTGTTTTACGAGCGCATCGGCCAGCCCCATGCCGCGGCCATTGGCGATTTTTTGCGAGATCTGTTCGTCGAGCAGACCGGTATAGAGTTTTGTGCCGTCGTTATCAAATGCTGAAGTGCCGCCACCACTCCGCATGCTGCGCATCATGATGTTGAGAAATAGCCCCTCGAATTGTTTGGCGACGGCGCTGATAGATTGCGTCGAGTTTTGTTTTGTAGCGAGCTTCAAGTCGCCCAGTGATGGGTTGTTGAGTGTGAAGCTGGGGGTGTCGCGTGCGGTAATCATCAGATGATCTCCAGCTCTGCGCGCAAGGCCCCGGACGCTTTCATCGCTTGCAAGATCGCGAGTAGGTCTTGCGGCGTAGCACCCACGGCGTTTAACGCTTTGACGACATCGCTTAAGGAGGTTGACGCGGGCAGCGTCACTAGCCCGCCCTTATCGCTTTGAATTTGAATTTGCGTTTGCTGGGTCACTGCCGTTTGTCCGGACGAGAGCGCGCCCGGTTGGCTCACTTGGGGGGTGCTGCTGATGGTGACTGACAAGTTGCCATGCGCGACCGCGCAGGTATCTACTTGCACGGATTGATTCATCACCACCGAACCCGTGCGCGGATTGAGCACGACTTTAGCCGACATCTCGCCCGGCGTGACATTGATGTTTTCCATTTGCGCGAGAAAAGCGATGCGGCGGTTTGGGTCTTGTGGCGCGCGCACTTTGACTGAGCGGCCATCGAGCGCATAAGCCGTATTGTCGCCAAAGTTGCGATTGATAGCCTGCACGACACGGCTCACCGTGGTGAAATCGGTTTGGCTCAATTCGAGCGTAATGTGATCTGCATCGCCCACTGCCGAAGATTGCACGGCGCGCTCGACCGTGGCCCCGGCAGGGATACGCCCCGCAGACAGGTGATTAACTTGCACACTGCTGCCGCCTGCGGATGCACCTGCACCTGCGAGCACGATATTGCCTTGGGCGATGGCGTACACATTGCCATCTGCGCCTTTGAGCGGTGTCATGAGCAGCGTCCCGCCGCGCAAACTTTTTGCGTTGGCGAGCGAGGAAACGGTGATGTCGATGGTTTGTCCCGGCTGCGTGAAGGCGGGCAACACGGCTGTTACCATGACGGCGGCGACATTTTTTAATTGTAAGCCACCCACGCCCGGCAGGTTGATGCCCAGCGTGGTGAGCATGGCCGAGAGGCTTTGCGCAGTGAAGGGTGCTTGTGTGGTTTGATCGCCGCTGCCGTCAAGGCCGACCACAAGGCCGTAGCCGAGCAATTGATTGTTGCGCACGCCATAGATTTGCGAGACATCCTTGATGCGCTCTGCGTAGGCCGGTAGGGCACAGCTAAAGACGATCAGTAAAGCGAGCAGATATTTTATCGGGCGCATTGTCTGGTTCCTAGAAAGGTAAGAACGACAGGAAAAATTTCGCGAGCCATCCCATCACCTGTGCTGAACTCACTGCACCGCTACCGCGATATTCGATGCGGGCATCGGCGATTTGCACCGACGAGACGGTATTGCCAAAGCCGATGGTGCCGGGATCGACTACGCCCGAAAAGCGGATGAATTCATCTTCGTGATTTAAGCCGATTTGTTTTTCGCCGCTGACCAGCAGATTACCGTTGGAGAACACCTCGATCACGGTAACAGCGATGGTGCTGGCGAAGGTGTCGCTGGCATTGGATTCGCCCTTGCCGTCAAATTTGTGCTCTGAGTCCGCCGTCAGGCTAGAACCGAGAAAGCTCTTGCCGGGCAGTCCTGCCAATATCGGTAAGGAAAAATCGCTCGACTGTTTGCGCTCGCCCTTGGTGTTGCCCTTTTTGGTCGCGTTGGTTTTTTCATTAATTTGAACGGTGAGCAGATCGCCGACATTGCGCGCCCGTTTCGTTTCAAATAGCGGGGTCGTATTGCCCACGCTGTAAATGGCACCCGGCGTGGCTTGCGGCGCAGGCGTGGGGGCCGGGCGTGCGGTCATGGGTTGATGCACATTGGTCGGAGGGACAGAGTTGCAAGCAGCCAAGAGCAGGGCCGTTACGGCAGGCAGTAAACGAATCAGCTTATGCAAGTAGGCGTTCATTTTGTGCTCCTTACAACTGGGCCAGTTTTTGCAGCATTTGATCGGCCGCGGTGATGGCGCGCGAGTTGATTTCAAATGCGCGCTGGGCTTGGATCATGTTGACTAGCTCTTCCGCTACGTTGACGTTAGAGGTCTCTACATAGCCTTGGTCCAGAAATCCTAAACCATTGCCGCCGGGGTTGCCGGTGGTCGGCGAGCCAGATGAAGACGTTTCGGCGTAAAGATTTTCGCCTTTGCTTTGCAAACCGCCTGGGTTAATGAAATTGGCGAGTTGCAGTTGACCCACTTCAGTGGCGGTGGTGGATCCGCTATTCAACACAGAGACAATGCCATCCCGACTGATCGTGACGCTGAGCGCCGTGGAGGGGATAGTGATCGCCGGTTGCACCACATAACCGCTGGCGGTCACGATCTGCCCCTGGCTGTTTAATTGAAAGGAGCCATCCCGCGTATAGGCGGTTGTGCCATCGCCTTGCAGAATCTGGAAAAATCCGGAGCCGCTGATCGCGAGATCGAGCGCATTGCCCGTTTGTTGCAGATTGCCTTGCGTATGCACGCGCTCGGTGGCGACAGGGTGCACGCCAGTACCGAGTTGTAAACCAGATGGAATCTCGGTTTGCTGCGTGGATTTAGCACCCGGCTGGCGCAGGGTTTGATAGAGCAGGTCTTCGAATACTGCACGGCTGCGCTTGAAGCCATTGGTGCTGACGTTGGCCAAGTTGTTGGCGATGACATCCATCGAAAGTTGTTGCGCTTCGAGGCCGGTTTTGGCAATCCAAAGTGAACGAATCATGATGCTTATCCAGTGACAGCCAAAACTTGGCTGGCCTTCGCGGCGTTTTGTTCAGCGTTTAACAACAGTCGCATTTGCAAATCGAAATTTCGCGACAGCGTAATCATATTGACCAAGGCTTCGGACGGATTGACATTGCTCGACTCCAGCGCGCCGCTATGCAATACGACGCTCTCGTCGATTTCGGCTGTGCCGCCATCCTTCAGGTGAAATAGCCCGTCGTCTCCCCGCACCAATTTATCTTCAGAGGGATTGACGATCTTGATGCGCGCCACCTCGCTCACTTGCGTTTTATCGCCCGTGGCCGGGACGGTGCTGATGGTGCCATCCTTGGCGATGGAGAGCTTGACGTCGGGCGGTACCGAGATTGCGCCGCCATCGGAGAGTACATTTTGGCCGGTGCGGGTTTGCAGCACGCCATTCGCATTGATGGCGAGGCTGCCGTTGCGCGTATAGGCTTCCTTGCCATCTGGGCCTTGCACGGCGAGCCAGCCGGGGCCGTTGATGGCGACATCGAGATCGCGCCCCGTAGTTTGAATCACGCCCGGACTGAAGTCGGCCGCAACCGTGGTATCGACTACGAAAGCGCGCGTTGCCAAGCCGCCGCCCACCACCGGCACTGCGCGAAACGCGTCGATCTGGGCGCGAAATCCGCTGGTGCCGATGTTGGCCAAATTGTGCGCGACAGTGGCCTGTTGCGAGAGGATGTGCTTGGCGCCAGTCATGGCGGTGTAGATCAGGCGGTCCATCATCTGCTCCCGGGTTTACCGCAAGTTCACCAGTGTTTGCAGAATTTGATCTTGGGTTTTGATCGTCTGCGAGTTGGCTTGATAGTTGCGTTGTGCGGTAATCATCTGCACCAGCTCAGCGGTTAAGTCCACGTTTGACTCTTCCACCGCCGAAGCTTGCAACAGGCCAAGCTTGCCGGAGCCAGGCGCGCCTAACACCACTTGGTTTGAATCGCTGGTTTCGGCGAACAGGTTATTGCCCAAGGCCTGCAAACCTTGCGGGTTGTTGAATGCGCCGAGTACCAGTTGTGCCTTGTCCACGCTCTGGCCGTTGCTGTAGCGCGCCTTGACAATGCCGTCCGAGCCGATGCTAAAGCCGGTGAGGCGACCCGAGGCAAAGCCGTCCTGGTTCAAGGTGTTCACACCAAAGCTGCTGCCGAACTGGGTGCTGCCAGTAAAGCTGATGCCGGTGGTGAGCGTCGCAGCACCAGTGCCCAACTCGGCAGTGGTGACGGTCTGCGATGGGCTACCGCCACTGCTGAGCGCACCCGCCGAGGTAAAGGTGAGTGTGGTCAGTGGGCCACCCGTGGACAGATTCACCGTCGAGCCGGCGGAGTTAGTCAATGTTGCATAAGTGTTCCAGGAATTGGATCCGGTTTTCAGGAAATATAAAGAGTACACCTGTGCGTTGCCCAGGCTATCGTAGAGCGAGAGCGAGGTCGAGCTGGTGTAGGTGCTTGCGTTCGCGTAATCGAAGGCGGAAGAGGCGAGTGAGCTGGCGCGTGAATCCAGGTTTAAGGAGATGGATGCCGAGGTCGTCGCGCTGGGTGCAAGTATCGTCGTGGCCAGTTGCACGTCGCCGGGGCTACCACCGGGTATGCCGTTGGTGACCGGGTAGCCTTGGACTTTATAGCCTTGCGAGTTGACGAGATATTCGTCTTTATCCAACTGAAACTGTCCGTTGCGGGTATAGGCCAAAGTGCCGTTGTTATCCACTTGGAAAAAACCGTTGCCGTTGATCGCGACATCCAGCGGGTTGTTGGTTGCGGTGACGTTGCCTTGCGTGAATTGCTGGGCAACAGTCGCAAGCTTGGTGCCGATGCCGACTTGCGTGCCGCCGCCGCCGGTCAGCGCGCTGGCGTACACATCGGTGAATTGTGCTTGACCCGCTTTGAAGCCGACCGTGGTCGAGTTCGCAACGTTATTGCCGATCACATCGAGATTTTTTGCCGCTGCGTTCAAGCCGGATAATGCTTGTTGGAAACTCATGTTCGACTCCTTTGCTAGGTGTGATGCCTGATTCGATGCTTACAAAATTTGTTTGACGTCGGCCAGCGTGGTGGCGCCGATGCCGTCAACATTCAATAACACGCCCGTGCTGCTCAGCGTGACGCTGCTCACTTTGCCGTAAGATAAAAGATTGACGTCGGTCGTGATGGCTTGGCCGGCGGCGGTTGCGCTCACTTCGAAGGAGTACGTACCCTTAGCAGCCGTGCTGCCATCGTCTTTTAAGCCGTCCCACTCAAGCGTGATGATGCCGCTGTTTTGCGGCCCCAGACTTTCGCTATGAACGACGATGCCCGCTGAATCTTTGATGGTGACGGTGAGATCGTCCACGGCTTGCGGGAGCTCGACGCCCGCAATTGCGGTGCCATCCAATTGCAGTGTCGTGCCGGGGGTAAACACGCCGCGTCCGATCATGCCTGCTGCTTGCAGCGATTGGCCCTCGGTGAACGTGGCGGATAAGCCAGACACTAAATCGCTTAATTTATTGATGCCGGTGACGGTAGAGAGCTGCGCGAGTTGCGAAGTGATTTGTGCGTTATCCAGCGGGTTCAAGGGGTCTTGGCTTTTCATCTGAGCGATGAGCAGTTTCAGAAAGCGATCCTGCGTCAGATCAATGCTATCTCCGCCCACCACAGTATTGGTTGCGGTGCTGCTGCTGGTGCTAGTGGCGCTGGCTACGGCTTCCATTCCCATCTCCTTATCGAATCATCACTGGCCGAGGGCCAGTAGTTTTTGCAGCATGGTTTTCGAGGTGCTCATCACGTCCACGCTGTTTTGATATGCGCGCGAGGCGGAAATCATGTTCACCATTTCCTCCACCACATTTACATTGGGGTAAGTCACATAGCCGCGCTCATCAGCGGCGGGGTGTTTGGGGTCGAATACTTTTTTCATCGGCGAGGGGTCTTCAATCACTTGGCTGACTTTTACGCCAGCGCCGAATTTGACTTGATTGCCACCCATCGGCGTCGCTTGAAAAATAACTTGGCGCGCACGATATGCGCCGCCGCTGGCGCTGGTGGCAGAATCGGCATTGGCCAGATTGCTGGCGACCACATTCAAGCGCTGTGACTGGGCGTTAAGCGCGCTTCCTGCAATGCTAAAGACGTTTAGGATGGACATGATTACCTGCTTTGGATGGCGGCCATCAGGCCTTTGATTTGGCCGTTCAGCATGCGTGTCGTGGTTTCGTAGCGCAGTGCGTTTTCGGCAAAGTTGGCGCGCTCTTCATCCATATTCACGGTGTTGCCGTCGATGTTGGGCTGCACGCTATTGCGATACATGATGGTAGCGTTGTATGGGTTGCCGCTGGTGGCTTGCAGATGCCGCTGGTTGGTGGTGGCCATGCGCACATCTCCTGGAGCCTTGCCAGAAACGCGTTTTAATTCGCGTGCGAAGTCGATGTCCACGGCTTTGTAATTCGGCGTGTCAGCATTCGCGATATTAGAGGCGAGCAATTGTTGGCGATAACTACGCAGCTTCAACGCCTGCGTATTAAAGTCAAAATATTGATCGAGTTTGCTTAGCATGTTCGTGCTCCTTTGATCTGGGTTGAGCACTATTCGTGCCATCTTAAAAATGCGTATCGAAAACAAATAGATGGTTTAAATTTTGGGATAAGAGCAAAGAAGCGGCAACGATTTTGTCGAGGCAAGACCGGCAAGCTTTGCCGGGAGCGGCAAGGTTTGCAAAAATAAAAAGACACGGCAAAGGGGTGCTAGACTAAAGACAACAGCATTTTGTTTGTGATATAACTTATTGATTACTTTAATTTAAGGTAGGGTTTACTTATAAATTAATGGTATTAAAAGACTGTTTGATCCGAAATTGTTAAAATAACGCAATCTTTTGTGATTTTCCCGTGCCTGTCACCCATTGAAACTTTTTACATTTAGATTGGAAAAAAATGAATATTGTTAAAAAGTGCCTATTTTTACTGCTCTGGAGCCCTCTCGCGTTTGCTGTATCGCCTTACGTGTCCGGTGACAAGTTGGCGGCGGGTGATGTGGCTACGCTGGCCGCGCAAGTTGAAACCAAGTTACAAGCCGAAGGCTTGAAAGTCATCGGCAAGCATTTCCCCAAGGGGCTACCGCAAAATGCAGTGGTGGTGGCGACCTACAAGCCGGTGTTGGACGCGATTCAAAAGATCGGTGGGTCGAGCATTGTGAATGCGGGTATTCGGGTGAGTATTAAAAGTGACGGGACCATCGCTTATATGAACCCCGAATATTGGCAGCGCGCCTTTTTTCGCCAGCATTACGCAGACGCGTTAGCGCGTGATCTGAATCAACAGTTGAGCAAGGCGCTAGGGACTGGCAAGCACTTTGGCGGGGAGGTGTCCGCAGCGGATTTAAGCAATTACCGCTATATGGTGGGCATGGAAAGATTTGATACAGATAAAACCGAATTGCAAGCTTACGGTAGTTTTGAGCAAGCTTTGAAAGTCGTGCAAAGCAATTTGGCCAAAGGCGTGAGTCGCACCAGCAAAGTCTATGAAGTGATTTTGCAAGATAAAAAAGTTGCCGTATTCGGTGTCGCTTTTAATGACACCAAAACCGGGGAAGGCTGGTGGGTCAAGCGTATTGGCGCGGACAATATGGCCGCGCTGCCTTACGAAATATATATCGTGGGCAACAAAGTATATGCGTTGTATGGCCGTTACCGTATCGCCGTCGGATGGCCCGCACTTGGCATGGGCTCCTTCATGGCGATCAGCGATGCGCCGGATGTGATCTTGGAATCGTTAACCGAAGTGGCGGGCGGCATTTATGAAAAATCCAGCGCATTCTGAGAACCTGCCGATGAAAAATTTAAACGATCATTCTTTCATGGCAAGCGCGGCTTGGACGAGTTGCAGCGTGTTGTTGTTGAGCTGGGCACTGACTGCGTCGCCGCTCCATGCGGCGGAGCTACGCATCGTTGGCTCCAAAACGCTTGAGCCTATCTTGTCCAAATGGGCTGAAAGCGTTGCACCGGATATCAAGGTGACCATCGCGACACCCGGCACTAGCGTTGCGCCCAAGGCGCTGATTCAAGGTAAGGCGGATATTGCGGCCATGAATCGGGAAATGGTCTATGAAGAAACGGAAACCTTTATTCGAACTGCCGGGGCTTACCCTTCCTTTGTAGTGATTGCCGTCGAGGCGATCGGCATCTACAGTCACCGGGAAAACCCGCTACCGGGGGTGAGTTACGCGGATATACAAAAAATATTTTCCGCGACGGGTGGCTGCTTGAAGAACGAGCGCGCGACCACCTGGGGTATGTTGGGTGCGAAAGGGGAGTGGAGTAATCAGCAAATAGTCGGCCTGGGACAAGATGCAAAATCGCCCGCTGCTGATTTTATCAAGCGTGCCGTGCAGTGCCGTGATGAATTCCATCCTGGGGTGAAGATCAGCGATCCGACCACGATCATGGATGAGTTGGGCAAAAACAAATACGTAGTGTCGTTCTTGAATTTTGTGCCAGATATGCCGCTGAAGGCGCTGGCGGTAAAGCGTGACGATGGCGATTTCGTGCCGCTCACCTACGCGAATGTGCAGAATCGAAGCTACCCTCTACAGCATTATTTGTATTTGTACTTCAATAAAGCGGATAAAAAAGCGTTTGATCCCACGCTTGCGCGCTTCCTCCGAGCTGGCTTGTCGCGTGAAGGGCAAGCGCAAGTTGAACGTGCGGGTTACGTGTCTTTGTCAGAAGAAATGATTAAGCGTCAACTCGCAAAAATCAAATAAATCCGTTCGCACCGCTACTTCACGCTTGCGGCATCTGCCAGGAGTACGCGGTTGCGTCCGGCTTGTTTTGCACGATACAGCGCAGCATCGGCGCGCGCGATCATGGCATCGGTAGTCTCGGCTTCCATGCGCTGGGCGACGCCCGCACTGTAGGTAATCAGCACTTTGGTGTTGTCGTGCAAAAAGAAACGTTTGGTGAGATCGCGTTGTAACCGGGTCATGATGTTGACACCTTCCTCCGCGCTGGTGTCGGGCAGGATGATGACAAACTCTTCGCCGCCGAAGCGCGCGACCGCATCGACCGGGCGCAAAATTTCCTTGATGACGTTGGTGAGATGTATCAGCGCTTGATCGCCCGCCTCATGACCATAAGAGTCGTTGATTTTTTTGAAGTGGTCGATATCGAGCAGGGCGATGGAGAGCGGCGTTTGTGCCCGTTCGGCCCGCGCGAATTCGCGCACAAAGGCTTCGTCCATGCCGCGCCGATTCAGTGCGCCGGTGAGATGATCTTGGTAGATGAGCTCGCTGATTTCACCCAACTCGGTTTCCAGTTCGCGCATCTTAGTTTCAGCGTTTTCCGCTTGGCGGCGCGCATGTAGCAGGTCTTGATGCGAGCGCACCATGTCCAGGTGCATGTTCTTGGTGTCGCTGATGATTTCTTGCAGAATTTTGTTGATGGAGGGCAAGTCTTCGGTCGCGCTTAGTTCGCCTGCGTAGTTTTCTATTTTCTTGTGATATTCATCGGTGTGTTCGGACATCTCGCCCATGCGGGTGATGAATACCGTAACCAGATTTTTAAGCGTGGTCTTGGCTTCGTTCAAGCTGTGTTTGAGCGTACCTTGTTTGAACACCACTTCTTTAAAACGTTGTTCTGCCTCGGCGATGACGCGCGGATTGA
>JAYVBU010000284.1:0-11881 GCA_043750335.1 Betaproteobacteria bacterium
CTGCATCATCCGAATTGAAAACAGCGGTCACGCGCGCTCTGCTTTCCATACAAGAGGGTGACCCGGCAGCAATACAAGGCAATTACGTCGGCTGGACCAGCCCTGCCGACTACGCACAAGTAGAAACGCTCCTGAAAGAGCTAAAAGTTGCCCCGTTCCGCATTACCAAAGCAGAATTGCCTTGGGCTTTTTTCAAAGAATATTCCTTCGCGCTGCTCGCCGTCCTGCTCGCCCTGGCCGGTCTGCTCCTGGCTTTTTTCTACACCACAAGATTAAATCGCCGCTTCTCGCAAACCCAGGCCGCGCTGAAAACCGAAATCGACAATCGCGAACGAGCCGAACAAGCGCTCACGGCGCTCGCGCAAAAAAGCCTGGATTTTTCTACAGAAAAACAATTTTTCCACCTTTGCATCACCGAATTGGCGCAACTTTTTTCAGCAAAATACGCCTTCATTGGCCTGTTTTCCGACGCGGACAAAACCGGGATCAAAACTTATGTCGTGTGGGCAGGCGACCGCTTCGTCGATAATTTTGAATACCCGCTTTTAGGCACGCCTTGCCAAGACGTGCTGAATCTGGATGTCGAATTGATTAGCGACCATGCTGCGGAAAAATATCCTACCGATGCGCTTTTATCGAAAATGGGTGTCGAAAGTTATTTCGGTGCCCCCCTCATTTCTTCCGATGGCGAAATGATGGGCCTGGTTTCTGTGATGGATACCAAGCCCATGCATCCGGAAAATCATTTCAGATCAGTCCTGAAAATTTTCGCCAACCGCATCGCTTTGGAAATTCAGCGCAAGCGGGAGGCCGAGGCGCTGCAAGGGATGGCGGAGCAGCTTTCCTATCAGGCCAGTCATGACGTATTGACCGGCTTAGTCAATCGGCGCGAATTTGAAGTCCGCTTGAAAAACGCGCTAAACAGCGCAAAAAACCAGCACAAACAACATTCACTTTGCTTTCTCGACCTGGATCAATTCAAAATAATTAATGACGCTTGCGGACATCACGCAGGCGATGAGCTGTTAAAACTAATATCCGCCACGCTCAGCAGCATCGTGCGTGGCAGCGACACCTTGGCGCGCGTGGGCGGCGATGAATTTAGCGTACTGTTATTGGACTGCACACTGTACCGCGCGCGCACCATTGCAGAAAAATTAGTGGATGCAGTCAAATGCTTGCATTTTGAATGGGAAGGCAAAACCTTCGAAGTGGGCGTTAGTATCGGCATTACGCCCGTCAATTCGACAAGCAACGATATCTATGAAGTGTTCAAAGCCGCAGATGCTGCGTGTTATCTCGCCAAAAATTTGGGCAATAACAGAATCCATATAAACGGCTGGCAGCAAGCAGAATAAAACTTATTCATGGTCACGCCCAAGTGACGGCCTTCTCTTTCGCGCTTTTTGTGCGCTGCGTTTTACCCAGACGCACCACGCATATCCCCGCCCTACTGCTACAATTCGCCTTATATGAATGACATCGACAACATCCCCGACCTCGTCGAAACCCCGCCCGCCCCGATCCGCCAGTCATGGTTCACGCGCCTGGGCGCTTGGCTCAACGCACCGCGCGCCCTAGGTGCGATCGCCATCTTGTTAGCCCTCTTGGCATGGCTGTTTTCGTATCGCCAGATGAGCAATCTGAATGAAGAGCTAGCGCGCCGTCTCACTGCTTTTGATACGCGCGGCAATGAATCGCGGCTCTTGGCAGGGCAAGCGCAAGAATCCTCGCGCGAATTACTGGTGAAGGTCGGCGTGCTGGAGCAAAAACTCGCCGAATCGCAAAACCAGCAAATCGCACTGGAAGCGCTCTATCAAGAATTGGCGCGCGGCCGCGATGAAGCGGCGTTGGCAGAGATCGAACAATTGCTGATCTCGGCCAGCCACGAACTGCAACTCGCCGGCAATGTACGCGCTGCGCTGATCGCGCTACAAACCGCCGATGCGCGCTTACAGCGCCTTGATCGCCCGCAGCTATTCAACTTACGCAAAGCAGTGGGCAAGGACATTGAGCGTCTGCGCGCCGCACCCTTTGTCGATGTGCCGGGGCTTACCCTCAAGCTGGATGGCCTGATCGAAGTGACCGATAGCCTCCCGCTACTGCCCGGCAAGCCCAGCTTGATCGAAAAAAAATCTACAGATAAAAAACCCACCGCATCGAATTGGTGGCAACGTTTCGCAAATGAAGCATGGGACGATTTCACCCACCTAGTGCGGGTGCAAAACATGGAAAAAGCACAACTACCGCTGTTAGCCCCCGAGCAAGCGTATTTCGCGCGCGAGAACGTCAAGCTGCGTCTAGTCTCAGCGCGCCTATCCTTGCTCGCGCATGACGAAAAAAGCTACAAGGCCGATCTGAAAGCCGCGCAAGATTGGATACACCGCTACTACGACGATCAGGATAAAGCGGCTAAGGCCGCACTCGCCACCTTGCAACAACTCTCAACCAGCCAATTGCGCGTGGATATTCCGGATATTACTGGCAGCCTGAATGCGGTGCGCGGCATCAAGCTCGGGCCTGAGCGCAGCCCCCGATGAAAGCGCTGATTTGGGTTTTAGCAATCTTCGCGCTGGCGCTGGGCTTGGTGCTCGCGATCCAGTCGAATATCGGCTATGTGCAAGTGGTGTACCCGCCCTATCGTCTCGACTTCTCGCTCAATTTTCTGATTATTTTAATCATCGCCGCATTCGCCGCCGCATACGGCATTGTCCGCCTCACGCTGCATACGCTGCGTCTGCCAGCTTATGTAAGCGCCTTCAAAGTTGCGCGACGCAAGGATAAAGGTCGCCGTGCCACCGAAGATGCGCTGTTGGCCTTTGCCGAAGGCCGCTACGCACGCGCAGAAAAATTAGCCCAGTTTGCCTTGGTATTGAATGACGCGCCCGCTGTGAATACCCTACTCGCTGCCCGCGCCGCTCAAGAACAGCGCGCCTACCTGCGGCGCGACGACTACCTCGCCCGCGCAGAAAAATTAGCGCCCGAACACGCCATCGCCCGCCTCATGACTCAGGCAGATTTGCTCATCGAATCGCGTCAACCACAAGAAGCGCTGCCCGTGATGCAGGCCTTGAAAGCTATCGCAGGCAAACACCTGGGCGCGCTGCGCCTAGAATTAAAAGCGATGCAACTTTCAAAAAATTGGGATCAGGTATTGCAACTCGTCACGCAATTGGAAAAACGTGAAGGCATTGAGCCTGTGCAAGCCGAACAGTTACGCATCAACGCCCACATCGAAAACATGAAACACAAAGCGCACGACACCAGCCAATTGACCGAGTATTGGTCGAAACTCCCCGCCGCCGAAAAAACCAACAACAAGGTCGCCCTCAGCGCCGCACGGTTCTTTTTAGCCCTGGGCGGAACCAGCCCCGCGCGCAAAATCATCGAAGACAGCCTGCATAAACATTGGGACACAGGCCTCGTGGGGCTCTATGACCAATGCGCCGACAAAGACGCGCTCAAACAAATCGAGCGCGCAGAGGCCTGGCTCAAGGAGCATCCACGCGATCCTTATTTATTGCTGGCATTGGGGCGCTTATGCACACGGCAAGAGTTATGGGGCAAGGCGCAAAGTTACGTCGAAGCAAGCCTGTCCGTTGAATCCACGCGCGCAGCGCATCTCACCTTGGCGCAGCTGTTAGAGAAAATGAATAAGATGGATGAGGCGTGCAAGCACTATCGGCAAAGCTTGGCGCTGGAGGGATGACTACACCTTTTACACAGCAAGCTCTAGCAGAACTTCGGGATGGCGTTCGGCAATTTTAATGAGGGTTTTCGCCGCACCTGATGGTTCACAGCAATTTTAAGCAGATGTGTTCGCCCGCGCAGACCAGCTTTCATTTCGCGCACAGAAGCTAAAAGCTGTGTACCGATATCATTTTTCTGTTTGGCATTAGTCATTTTCAATCTTGAGGCGCGCGTGGCTCCTACACTACTGCGAGGACGCACACGACAGGCGTAGTATTGATTTGTGTTTTGTGTTCAAACGATTGTCAATGGGTTGCAGCATAAATGCGAAATCCTTGCTAACACCATTTTTCTCGCCTGACTTAAAAGGCGAAAAGGTCACATAGATGCGCGTCCATTCTGGGGCATCTACTCCCTTCGGTGGCGTTGGTGAAGCAATGATTTCAACTATCGAGTAGGACAATGCGGCTGATTTGCAACCGCACTTGCCGACAGATTGTTTATGGGTAAGTGTGGCGCTGATGAAAGTACCGAACTGAGTTTGTTGTAGTTCTTCTAACGAAACGGCCATGCACTCATTCAGCGTGTTTTCAAGTTTCGGCACGCGGCTATCAAGAGCAGACGTCCTTTCTTGAGCTACGGCCATTTGGTTAGCCAACACCAGTGTTAAGAAGACAAATTTTGCATTAAACACGAGTGCCTCCATTGGTGGGTTTTCCAGGTACGTACTTAACATGCAAGATACAAAAACCCGTTTGATTGGTGTGTGCTAGAGATTTTAAGTGCGGGAAAAATCTGCGCTCAACTTCAATACACCCATGACTGTAGCCTTTGGTGGAATCATGGATATAGAAACCGCCTCGGGTGGGGGTGCATACACGTTGTGTTTGCACATCAGCCGGTTCCAATCGCACGCGATGGTTACCCCAGTTCGCCCAAAACTCTTCGCACGTACCTGCTTCCGCTCCGCGCGGAATTTTCTCGACACCCCAAGCTGGCGCTAACTTACATTCTTCACTGGCATCTTGTTTTGCGGTGCCTCGATCAGCGAGATACACCTTGTAGTAGCCCTCAGGAATAGGGCCGTTTTCCTTAACGCACTGGCGGTTTAGCAGTTGATATCCAGGCAACCCGGAAGTGGCTTTGAATTTTAAAGCGCCCTATTTGAGCACTTGCCCATCAAATGTCATGTCAGCAATGAATCGAACCATTGGCATCTTATCTATCCTTACCTCGTTAAATAGAATACTGGCTGTATCATACCAACAGCATATCAAAGGCCAGGGTAAAAATCTCCGCCCATCTACCTAAGTCGAGGGCTGGAAACCGCAGGCGATATATGAGAGCAACACAAAGTGGCGCGGTATCAAACGATGGGGCAGAGTTAAAAGGCACTTAATTTAAGCCGAAATGTAGGGTGGGTTAGCGTTTTTTGCGTAACCCACCAAGCGTTGCGTAGCAACACAACGCCTTTTTTGAGTGCTTGGCGGCACATCTGGTGGGTTACGGCACAAACTACGTGCCTAACCCACCCTACATCGAGTATGGAACCGCTTAAGTTAGCGCCATTTTAGAAGTGACGCTTTACCGCCGATTTTATTTCTTACTATCCCGCGCAAAGGTAAACGCGTCCGAGTAAAACGCTTCGTCCGGCAAGCCCGCGCCGACCAAGCGCTTGTGCGCGGCTTCGACCATGGCGGGCGAGCCGCAGGCATAGATTTCTGCGCCGGATACATCGGGAGAATCTTCCAATACACAATCTTGCACATGACCAAGACGACCGGCCCAATTATCTTCTGCGGCAGGTTGAGATAAGACCGGCACAAATTTGAAGTTGGGATGATCTTTCGCCCATTGCAACGGCAAGTCATACATATACATGTCGGCTTTGTGCCGTGCACCCCAGTACAGCGTTATCGGGCGCTCGATTCCGATATGGAAGGCATGCTCGATGATGCCTTTTATCGGCGCGAAACCGGTGCCTGTGGCAAGCAGGATAATCGGCTTGTCACCTTCTTCGCGTAGAAAGAAAGTACCGAGTGGGCCTTCAAAACGCAGGATGGCTTTCTCTTGCATCTGCGAAAAAACATACTCGCTGAATTGTCCGCCTGCCACGTGGCGGATATGCAGTTGCAACACCGCATCATCGTGCGGTGCATTGGCCAACGAAAAACTACGGCGCTTGCCATCCTTCAACAAAATATCAATGTACTGCCCAGCGAGAAATTGCATGCGTTCGGAGGCCGGTAACTTCAATGAAAGCACGGCGACATCCTCCGACACTTTTGTCAATGTCTGCACCCGGCAGGGCATGGTTTTAATGTGGATGTCTTTAGAAGCGCCGACTTCGCGGCACTCAATCACTAAATCCGATAACGGGGTGGCGCAGCAAAAAAGCGCGAGGCCCGCCGCCTTCTCCTCGTCGGTCAATGTGGTGTCTTGGTGATCGCCATAATCGACTTGACCGGAAATAACTTTTCCCTTGCACGATCCGCAAGCACCGTTACGGCAACCATATGGCAAGGTGTAGCCCTCGCGCAGCGCGGCCTCGAGTACGGTTTCGTCGGCTTCGAGGGTAACGGTATGACCGCTGGGCTGAATAGTGATTTGAAACGACATGGTATTTCCTTATAATCCCAGCCCCTGCCAAGATTTCTGCTAATTTACTTAAATATGCGACGCTTACTCATTATCGGTTGTGGCGATGTGGCCTTGAGAGCGGTGAAACGCTTTCTGCCAGCTTGCCGCATTTATGCGCTGACGCACACCCCTACTCGCGCTGAGCACTTACGCCGCTTGGGCATCACGCCGATTATTGGCGATCTCGATCATCCGGAGAGCCTATCTAAACTGGCTGGCTTAGCACAATGCGTGATGCATTTTGCCCCGCCGCAAGGCGTTGGCGATGTTGACCAACGCACACATAACCTATTAGCCGTGCTGGATAGGGGCGAAATCCTACCACAACGCTTGGTCTATATCAGCACTACCGGCGTATATGGTAATTGCGATGGGCATTGGGTCGAGGAGACGCGCCCGCCGCACCCTATCACCTCGCGCGCCAAGCGCCGCCTCTCGGCGGAAACCCAATTACGCGAGTGGGGTATTCGGCGCGGGCTCACAGTCTCTATCCTGCGTGTGCCCGGCATCTACTCTAGTGAACGCTTACCTTTGGCGCGCTTAAAGAACGGCACACCCACGCTCATCGAGAGTGAAGACAGCTTCACCAACCATATCCACGCCGATGACTTAGCGCGCGTAGCCGCCGCCGCGATGTATCGCGGCAAGCCAGGGCGCATCTACAACGCGACGGATGACTCCAACATAAAAATGGGCGATTGGTTCGATTTGCTGGCGACGCGCTTCAATTTACCCAAGCCGCGCCGCATCACGCGCGCCCAGGCGCAAACCGAAATCACGCCAAGCTTATTGTCATTTTTGAATGAATCGCGCCGCGTGTCGAATAAACGGCTGAAGCGGGAATTACGCGTACGGCTGGCGTTTCCGGATGTGGATGCGGGGACAAAATAATTACAAAAACAATAGACAGGATTGACAGGAAAAACCCCTACGAAATTACTGCACACAAATATCGACCCCGCCTTTAATCCTGTAAATCCTGCGAAATCCTGTCTATTTAAGTTTTTCTTCCTCGCGCCGAAACTCTCCCTCGATCACATCCGATTTTTGCACGGGATTAGCTTTTCCTCGTGGCCAGATCAGCAGCAATAACGCTAGCCCATCGGAAATTACGCCCGGAAAAATCAACAGCAAGCCAGCCAGCATCAAGCGGCCCGAAGTAAAAATCGCACGGAATGGGTCTTGCCCCTGCTGCACGGCGCTCATCAAACGCCCAACGATGGCGAATTGTTCTTCGCGAATTAGATTTACGCCGAGAAATGCCGCGCCGACTAACCAAGCCAGCAGCCACCAGCCGATTTTTTGCGCGACCAACATTGCCGCCCACAGTTCGAGCAGGGGGAAACCGAGTAAAATTGCGAGAAATAGCCAAGGAATCATGGTGTGCCTTATATAGAGACGATACTGGTCATAAGCAATCTGCCGGATCAAGCGAGTGCAGAAAAACTCGCGACCATTTTAATTGAACGACAATTGGCGGCATGCGTGAATGTGCAAGCGCCCTGCACCTCAGTGTACCGATGGCAGGGCAAGCTGGAAACCGTGGCGGAAGTCCCTGTGTTCATCAAAACCACGCGCAGCCAGTATCCGGCGCTGGAGCGGGCGATAAAAGCGCATCACCCTTACGAACTTCCCGAGATCATCGCAGTCCCATTGGTGGCCGGTTTGCCTGCCTACCTGGAGTGGGTTCGCACCGAAACAACTATTTTATAAAAGGCTCTGCCCCATGCGCTGCATCACATCACGACTCAAGCATATGCAAAAATACTTTCTCAGCATGGCCGCTTTACTCCTGCTCACCCCCACGATCAGTCTCGCCGTGGATGATGGCGAATTGCTCGAAGCGGAAAAAGCCTTCGCCGTTTCGGCCAAGGCGCTAGATAGCAACACGCTTGAAGTGCGCTATCAGATCGCGAATGGCTACTACCTGTATCACGATAAATTTAAATTTGAGATTGAGCCGAAAGACGCCACGCTCAGTGCAGCACAAATCCCGCCCGGCAAAATCAAACAAGATGAATTTTTCGGCAAAGTCGAAACCCATCGCGGCCTGCTCATCATCAAACTCCCGATCACGCGCGGCAGCACGCAAGCGATTACGCTAAAAGCCACGTCGCAAGGCTGCGCCGATCTCGGCGTGTGTTACCCGCCGCTCACGCAGAGCATCAAAATAAATTTACCTACCGCAGCGGCCAAAAGCGGCGGCGCACTATCGGCATTAAAGGACCTTGGCCTCAGCCTGGGCGGTTCGAGCGATGAGTTGCTACCAGCGGAAGAAGCCTTCAAAGTCAACATCAGCGCGAAGGATTCGAACACACTACTAGTGACCCTCACACCGTCGGCGAATGTGTATCTCTACCGCGACAAGATTAAAGTCACTTTGCTCAACGGCAAAGGTGTGGCCGTGTCTGCCGTGAAGCTCCCCAAAGGCGAAGAAAAAACCGACCCCAACTTTGGTAAAACCGAGGTGTACCACCACACGGTAACTGCCGAAGTCGCACTAAAACGCGAAGCGAGCAGCGCAGACAAAATCGCACTGCGCGTGGACTATCAAGGCTGCAACGAAAAAGTCGGCGTCTGCTATCCGCCGCAAAATCAGCGTTTCGATGTGAGCCTCTTGGGCGGTGTCCTGGCTACAACCGAGAGCGCGCCTGCCGCCGCAACCCCCGCGCCAGCCACGTCCAATGTCAGCCCGGTGTCCGCCACCCCGGTGGAAACCGCGCCGCAAGATGAACAATCCCAAATCGCCAACATTCTCAAAGGCGGGAATTTTTGGCTGATTATCGCCAGCTTTTTCGGCTTTGGTTTATTGCTGACCTTCACCCCCTGCGTATTCCCCATGATCCCGATTCTCTCCGGCATCATCGCGGGTCAAGGTCATGCGCTCACCAAAAGCAAAAGCTTTGTCTTATCGCTGACCTATGTACTTGGTATGGCGATCACCTACACCGCCGCCGGTGTCGCGGCAGGTAAATCCGGCGCGCTACTTTCTGTCGCCTTACAAAACCCTTGGGTCTTGGGTTCTTTTGCAGTGGTGTTCGTGGTGCTGTCTTTCTCCATGTTCGGTTTTTTTGAATTACAAATGCCGAGCTTCATCCAAAGCCGTTTGACTGAAAGCAGCAACAAAATCAAAGGCGGGAATTTGGGCGGCGTCTTCATCATGGGCGCACTGTCGGCGCTGATCGTCGGCCCGTGCGTGGCTGCGCCGCTCGCGGGCGCGCTGCTCTACATCAGCCAAACCGGCGATGCGTGGCTCGGCGGCTGGAGCTTATTCGCCTTGTCTTTAGGCATGGGCGCGCCGCTGATCGCGGTGGGTGTGGCGGGTGGCGCGCTACTGCCGCGCGCGGGTGGGTGGATGAATACGGTCAAAGCCTTTTTTGGCGTGTTGCTCTTGGGTGTAGCTATTTGGCTTATTTCGCCCGTGATTTCTACTTTGGCGCATATGCTGTTGTGGGCCACGCTATTGATCGTCTCCGCGATTTACCTGCATGCGCTCGACCCACTGCCGCCCAACGCCAGCGGCTTCAAAAAATTCTGGAAGGGCTTGGGCGTCATTTCCCTGGTGCTTGGCGTCTCGCTCACCATTGGCGCTTTGTCCGGCAGTCGCGATATCTTGCAGCCGCTCGCTGGCCTACGCGTCAGTGCAGGGGGGGCAGCAAGCGCCACGCCGGTCGAACATGGCCTGAAATTTGAGCGTGTGAAATCCGTCGCAGAGCTGGATGCGCGCATTGCCGCCGCCAAGGACAAATACGTGATGCTGGATTTTTATGCCGACTGGTGCATCTCGTGCAAAGAATTAGAGCGCTTCACCTTTGCTGATGCCAAAGTGCAGGCACGTCTAAAAGATGTCGTGTTACTTCAAGCCGATGTCACCGCCAATTCGGATGCGGATAAGGCGCTGCTCAAACGCTTTAAACTATTCGGGCCTCCTGGCATTATTTTCTTCAATAAAGAAGGCGTCGAACAGACCGCCCGCGTCATCGGTTACCAAGCGCCGGATAAATTCCTGCAAAGCTTGGATAGTGCTTTGAAATAGGACGAGGTTTAAAACCTTGAACCACGGAGTGGTGAAAAAATATTAGATGCTCAAAAACAATACTTTAATTATCACCCTTGGCGCAGTCATCGCCTTGGTGCTGGGAATCGGCGTCGGTCTGTGGCGAATCGAGCCGGGTGACCCAGAAGTCACACCCAGTGAGCTATATGCGACTAAGTTCGTCGATCTTTCTGGTAAACCACAAGACCTGGCTAACTGGAAGGGAAAGGTGCTGGTGCTCAATTTCTGGGCCACTTGGTGTCCACCTTGCATTGAAGAAATCCCCGATTTCGTACAAGCCGACGCCACTTATCGCGCCAAAGGCGTGGCCATCGTTGGCCTCGCCTTGGATGAGCCCGCCAAAGTCGCCGATTTTGCCCACAAATTCGGTATCCAGTACCCGCTCTTGATTGGTGGGCCGGAAGCCTATGACTTTGCGGCCCGCTTGGGCAACAAGGCTAAAGGCATTCCCTTCACCGCCATCATCGACCGCCGGGGCAAGGTGGTGTATCTAGGCTTGGGTGCAGTCCGTAGAAAAGAGCTAGATAAAGTCCTTCCGCCCTTGCTCTAAATGAATCCGCCTCACCTGCTTTAAGACGCTAAATAGCATTTTGTCAACCCAGCAAGTTAACGACAATTTCGCCCATCTACTGGACAAAATCGGCCTTTTTGCGGCAAACTCGCGCCTATGTTGAAAAAAGCCCCCGCCCCTAAAACGGCCAAAGCAGGCGTTGCCAAAGTAGCGGCTAGCGCCCAGAACAAGAAAAACATCCTGGTACTCCACGGCCCCAATTTGAATCTGCTGGGCACACGGGAGCCGGAACACTATGGCCGCGATACCCTAGCGCAAATCGACGCCCGCCTCAAAAAGCGCGCAGGGGCGGCTGGCGCAGCCCTGTCCACATTCCAAAGCAATGCCGAATCCGAGTTGGTGGATCGCATTCACCAAGCCGGTAAAAATGGCGTTGATTTCATCCTGATTAACCCGGCGGCGTTTACACATACCAGCGTCGCCTTGCGGGATGCTATTTCGGCAGTTGGCATCCCGTTTATTGAAGTACACCTCTCCAATGTGTTCGCGCGCGAACCCTTCCGTCATCATTCATATTTCTCGGATTTGGCGGTCGGGGTAATCAGCGGGCTCGGCCCCACGGGCTACGAACTCGCACTCGATTTCGCGCTATCCAACTAATTTAGCAAGGAAACCGCCATGGATTTACGCAAGCTGAAAAAGCTCATTGATTTGGTCGAGGAATCCGGCATCGCCGAACTCGAAATCACCGAGGGCGAAGAAAAAGTGCGCATCACCCGTCACGCCGCCGGTTCGCAAATGGTGTTCGCCTCGCCCCAACAGATGCACATGATGGGCGGCGGTATGGCGCAAGCAGCCCCCGCGATTGCGGCCGCACCAGCAGCAGTCGCCGCCCCGGTCGAGCCCGAAGGCCATGCGGTTAAATCGCCGATGGTAGGTACTTTTTTTCGCTCCGCTTCTCCCGGGGCCAAGGTATTCGTAGA
>JAYVBU010000285.1:0-5480 GCA_043750335.1 Betaproteobacteria bacterium
TGAATCCGTAAGGATAAATCGACAGCGCGAACATGCTTGGTTAGACCACCGATGGAAATGCGCGACACGCCGGTCTCAGCAATTGCGCGCACATTTTTCAGCGTGATACCGCCGGAGGCTTCGAGTTCAGCGCGTTGCCCTGTGAAGCGTACCGCCTCGCGCATTTGTGCGGGGCTAAAATTATCCAGCAGGATCAGCTTTGCGCCAGCATCAAGTGCTTGTTCTAACTCGCGCAAAGATTCGACTTCGATTTGAATCGAGACGCCCGCACCAGCTTGCTGTTGGGCAGCAGCCAATACAGCTGTGACCCCCCCAGCGGCAACGATATGATTTTCTTTGATGAGAATACCATCGAATAGACCAATGCGCTGATTGGCCCCGCCGCCGATGTTGACTGCGTATTTTTGCGCGATGCGCAGGCCGGGCAGGGTTTTGCGCGTGTCCATAATTTTCGCTTGAGTGCCGGCAACGGCCTCGACATAACGGCGGGTCATGCTCGCGGTGGCGGAGAGCGTTTGCAAAAAATTCATCGCGGGACGCTCGGCGCTAAGCAGTGCGCGCGCTTTGCCATGCAATTCGCACAATGTGCTGTTTGCTAGCACGTCCTGGCCCTCATCCGCTTGCCAGACGATTTCAACGCTTGGGTCGAGCGCGTAAAAGCAGGCCTCAAACCAAGGTTTTCCACACAAGACAGCAGATTCGCGTGTGATAAGCGTAGCGTGCGTGATGCGGTCTGCGGGAACGAGTCGTGCGGTCAAATCACCCTTGCCGATATCTTCAGCCAGTGCGGCAGCGACATTGGTTTTGATCGCTTGCGCGATGTCGAAATCAATCATGGGGAAATTGTAGCGTATTCGCCCGATAGCATGGCATATCAAGCGAGCGGAGGGAGTAGCGCCTCGGCTTAAGTGCTAATGTCGATCATCTCGATGATAGGCTCATCGCGCCGATCAGAGAGTCGCCGCCGATCTACCCAACCGTGAATGCGCCGATCTAAATCGCAGCGCCGATCTTGGCGCACGGCAAAGCGCCGATCCAGATTGTTGGCAGCGGCGCGGTGGCGCAAATAGCGGCGGTCGGATGACTCCCGGCGCTCCATCTCGATGTGACGCCGTTCATCGGCGTCGCGGCGCGTACACTCGAAGCGTACGCGCGCGCGAGCATCCAGCTTTTTAATGAAGTTGAGCACGTCATCTTCGTGATACAGAATGACTTCGCCTTGTTTCAGGTAGGGGATGGCGGGGCTATGGCGGCGATCCAGGTCAAGCCACTCTGCCGCATCACGCTGATTCATGAAGCGCTGAAGTAAACCAATCGTCTGGTCGATGGTGAGCATTTATATTTTCCCAGTCTTATTTGTACGGTGCATACGGCAAAAAAAAGCGCTCAGATGAGTTTCCCGTATTTTAAATAGGCCCACGAATAATGCAAGTTTATGGATAAAAAAAGCTAAGATATAGACATTATTGTTGATGTTTTGATATAAGTTATAAAATATAAAAATATTATTTTTAAAGGGTGAAAGTTATGTTATTTAAATTCATAAAGCATTTAATAAATGTAAATAAGAATAAAAATGTAGATACTTAAATATTCACTTATAAATACTATCTTTCCGAGATCAGTTTTTCGATCAAACGCGTTGCCTGCCCAAGATAAGCGCCGCCAAACAAATTGAAGTGATTGAGGACGTGATACAAATTATACAAATTTTTGCGGGTGGCATATCCCGCATCCAGCGGATAGGCCGCCGTATAGGCAGCGTAAAAAGAGGGTGGGAAACCGCCGAACAGCTCAGTCATCGCCAGATCCGCTTCACGATCACCGTAATACAGTGCCGGATCAAAAATCACGGGCTGTCCGCGCGCGTCCTTGCCCCAGTTTCCCCCCCACAAATCTCCGTGCAGCAAAGCAGCTTGTGGCTTATAGCTTGCAAAAAATTTAGGTAGCGACAGGATCAAGGCTTCACCTTTATCACGCAGCGCGGCGTTATTCAGGGCAGCGCGATCGAGTTGATAACGCAATCGCTGCTCGCCATAGAACAGAACCCAGTCGTCGCGCCATGCATTGCGCTGCTGCGTGACCCCGATGGTGTTGTCGATTTCCCATCCGTAACGCCTTGCGGTCACGCAATGCATGGCCGCGAGCTGCTCACCCAAGATGGATGCGCTTCGCGCATCACCATTTTTTAAAGCGATGAATTCCAACACGAGATAGGCCTGCCCCTCGGCTATGCCATGGCAAATCGGCTGCGGCGCGCGCAGAGCTTGGCTGGCGATAATGGCTTGAAGCCCTGCGGCTTCCGCTGCAAACATGGCGACCTTATCGCTTGTGCTTATTTTGACGAAATAGCGCTGCGGCCCATCTTCCACGACATACGCGCGATTGATGCAGCCCCCCGCGACGCCGCGTTGGCGGCGCACCTGAAAAGGGGCACCGGTTGCATCGGAAATCGGTCGGGATAGGCATTCTAAAAGGGTCATGCTGACGATATTAGCATGCGGGTATTGCCGCTAATAACGAGCGTAATGAATGCTTCTGAGGGAAAACTTAAAGTGAGCGCAGCGTGAAAAAACGTTGCTGTAAGCTTCAAGCTTAATAGAGGATGAGACGAATAAAAATGCTTGAAACCGTTGCTACGGTAGAAGTGTTGGCACTAGAAATGACTAAACAGCACTGACGATCATTTGCCGGTGCTGTTTTGATCCGCACAAAAATCAGATCGAATCTTTGAGTGCTTTCATGGCGATGACTTTGACCGCCTTGCTCGCAGGTTTTGCTTTAAAAACGGTTTCTTCTTTGGTGAAAGGATTAATACCCTTGCGTTCTTTGGTTGCTGGTTTAATGGTTACTTTCAGTTTAACGAAACCGGGAATCATGAATACGCCGCCCTTTTTGAGGGAGGAGCTGGCCATATCTTGAAGTGCGGCTAACGCTTCGCCGGCTTGCTTCTTGGTAATGCCAGACGCTTCGGCCATCTTTGAAATAATGTCGGTCTTGGTTGGTGCTTTTACGACTACAGCGGCTTTCGTCATCTTTGATTCCCTTTCAAGTTAAAAAATGTCGAGTCATGCTAGCACATGCGCTGCATGGCGTAGCTAAGATTTAATAGGTTACGCGCTTGATTTTACGTACCCGAACCGGGGTCCCAGCCCGGTAAAGCGTAGATCACGCAACGCCTAAACATCTATTTCGGCAAATATACTTTACGCCACGCTCTGCCCTAGGCTTAGGCGTTTGGCTTTAAGATGCTTGCCAGTTAGTTTCTCAGAGAGCCATCACAGAGCCTTCTCAGCTTCTTGTTGCAGAGCGTTTGGTAAATAGGTGTATAAATTCATAACGCATTAAAATATGACCTTCAGGGCATTTTAGAAAGCGATACACGTACGAAATAAAACTAGCCGTTTCTGAAACGATTTCAGTCATAGAGTAGATTGTGTTGCACTCCGGACAGCGCGCCTGCCCCACGCCTGCATCAATCATTTCATTCACGATCTTGTCGAAATTTATCAATAATTCAGGCACGGGGGATTTTTCTCCCAGCGCATCATCACGCAAGCCCAGCCACCATATTGTTCCACGCAGCCCTGGTAGCGTCCTGTTTTCGCGCCATTTTTTTACAGCGAAGGCGTGTGCGACTTGAGATGGGAACAAAAATTCACCTTTGGCACTCGCCCATCCACATTCGCCAGATATGCTGATTGTGCTACCGCAAGACGGCGGGTTGTCCATAAAAGCATAGCGTCGGCGAGCAAGATCAGCAGGGTCCTCCCAGTCATATCCACTTGGTTTGAAATCAAAGATGGGGTTGATTAACTGCTTTGGACAAACCAAATAAAATGGCCACAGAAAAACTCTGCGCATCACCTTGCTTAAAATCTGTTGTCGATTGATCTGCCAGTCACACCAGTCATATTTTAAATGTGCGTAATACAACAACTGGCAGCAGATCAGTAGCGCGATGGTGCTGTAACTGGCAAGTCCTACAGCGATTTCTTGATTCATAATCTATCCTTGTTGACCTGTTGCGCCAACTGCCAGCGAAGACGTGTCAAGCATAGTGTGCCAAACATTCCTCTGTTGCCGCGAGCGCAAAGACACCCTCGGGCCATGCGCCGGCGCGCATCGCTTGTAGTGCGTCCAATATATCTTCTGCTAGCCGCGCGTCTATGTTTTGCCCCGTGTTCTCGTTACCCGTCAACATATCTATAAGGCGCTGCGCGATTCGCTTAAAACCTTGCGACACGCCTGCCGAAGGTAATAGCAAATCTCTAATGTCTCGATGCGACATCACGTAGAGGAATGTTTCGACCACCTTATGCTCGGGCAGCAGTGTGCCATGGCGCATGGAAACGACTAGCTCCAGCCAATCAACAACCGCGTCGCCGAGGCCGATATCGCATAAACCCGCGTAGGTTTTTGGCCACGCACTTTTGGGCTTGGCGCGTAGCCATTCGCTCACACCAAAAGGCGTTAGCCCGTTTTGTGCATCGGCGTTAACCCAATATTTTGAGTCAGCGTGGTCGAAGCTGGCGCGCACGTTTTCGAGATCAACACGCTTGCGAAAAAACACAGGTGCATCAGTCGGTTCAGACACGCTGTAATCTACAGAAAGACTTTGCATCACTACACCTTGTGACGTGGCGGTAACCGAGCCCAAGCCGCCCCAAGCTGCGGGCATCATGTGCGCGACCTGATGCTGGTCGGGCATGTCGGCTGATTTCTCTGCTCCGACGCGAACATGCAGCAACAGGAAATTGGTTTGCTCCGTGACGAGCTGATAGTCCACGGCGATTTGCGTCATCGCTTGCGTATGACCAAGCGGCTCGCCTGTGTCGTCGAGTTTGATTCTTGAAAATGCGGCCACCCGCGCAAGGGTGTCGGAGGTGTCCACTTCTGTGTCAAAGTTTGCTTTTCCAATCGGTGTCGCTTGCGCGCCGTGCGTACGTGCGCCCATCAACTTAACCTCGCCCACGGGGGGATGTTTAAGCAGCGCGAATACACTCACAGTGTCCCCATCAAAAACAGATACCGCAGGAGAAGACGCCCAGACAGGCTCGGTACCCACCGGCCAGACCACGGACAAATCAGTAAAACGTGGAGAGCGTAAGCGCGCAAACATACGTAATACCGCTGGCGCTACCGCCTCGCCGGGTGCGACGAAATCGCATGCGCCACCGGTAGCTTCCGCTAGGCGGCGTAAATGGCTTGCTGCTGGGCTGCTGCCAATGCCGACGACAAACACGCGGTGGCCGGTAGTCTTGGTCGCTGCGATAGTTTGATTGATCGCGCTGATCTCGCCATCGGTGACAATCAGCACGTCACTGGTTCGTGTCTGCGATAAGGCAAAAGTCGATATGAGCGCTGAGGCCATCTCTGTCCCACCCAGATCAGCTCTCAGCGACGACACCCATCGCTGCGCGGCGGCGCGGGTTGCATCCGAGACCGACCACAGCCCGCGAGAGCGATGCTCGACTTGG
>JAYVBU010000286.1:0-5471 GCA_043750335.1 Betaproteobacteria bacterium
CAAGAAATAGCCGCGTCGGAAAAACGCCACACCGGCGAAATCCGCTTTGCAGTCGAAGCCAATTTCGATTTGCTGCAACTCCTGCGCGGTAACACCTCACACCAACGCGCAGACCAACTATTCAGCCAGCTGCGCGTATGGGATACCGCGCAAAACAACGGCGTACTGATTTATCTCTTATTGGTCGAGCGCCGCGTAGAGATCGTCGCTGATCGCGGCATAGACGCAAAAGTCCCCGCCGATTTCTGGGCCCAAGTCTGCCAGCGCATGCGCGAAGCGTTTCAGCGCGGCGATTTTGAAGCGGGCGTGTTGCAGGGCATCCGCGCCATCGACACCGAATTGGCAACCCACTTCCCCGTAACGGGCACAAACCCGAACGAGCTGCCTGATCGGCCAATCGTGCTGTAGGGTTGTGCTGGGGGGAGAGGGCGTTTGCCTTTTATTCACATTTCTTGAAATAAGAATATTGACCATAATTATATTATATATGTATGATTAAACAGTTATTTCTTATTTCATGAAACGAGAAAATGTCTAATATTTCTAATCGACAGCCGATGCTTAAACCGCAGGATTTGTATGTGTTGTTCGCGCTGCTGAGCCGCGGTGGAGGCAGTGCTACCTATCCGGAGCTGGCCGAGCAAACGGGCCTCGCGCTGTCGGCGGTGCATGGCGCGCTGAAACGTGCGGTTGTTTCGCGCTTGGCGATGTTCCAGAATCGCCGACCGGTGGTACTCAAGCCGCAGTTGCGCGACTTTGTGTTGTTTGGGGCGAAATATGCTTTTCCTCCGCTATGGGGCGCACTCACGCGCGGGATGCCGACGGGCTATGCTGCCGCGCCGCTCAATCAGTTGATCGAACCGGGCAGTGAGCCGGTGCCGGTATGGCCGCATGCCGAGGGCACAGTGCGCGGCCTGAGCTTGACACCGCTGTATCCTTCTGTGCCGCAAGCGGCGCTGAAGGATGAGCGGTTGTATGCGCTGCTGGCCTTGTTTGATGCGATTCGCGCCGGCCAAGCACGCGAACGAGACGCCGCGCAGAAATTTCTGGAGGCGTTTTACCAATGAGCCTGCGTCAGCCCAATGTGGCCAAGGTGGAGCTGATCGCACAGGCGCTCGGGCCGCTGTGCGATCAATTGGTATTTGTGGGCGGCTGTGCGGTGGATTTATTGCTCACCGATCCTGCCGCTGCGGCGTCTAGGGTGACTTACCATGTGGATCTGCTCGTCGAGGTCGCCGCCATGCCCGGCTATCACGCGATGGAAAAGCAGTTCACCCGGCTCGGCTTTAAGCGCGATGTGTCGGACGACGCACCGATTTGTCGCTGGTTGTTCCGTGACTTGCAGGTGGACTTGATGCCGACTGATGCCGCTATTCTGGGCTTCGGTAATCGGTGGTATCCGCTGGTTGTGGATTCGGCGCAGGAGACCAAGCTCCCAAGCGGTGCAAGCATTCGGCTGATTACCGCGTTGGTGTTTGTAGCAACCAAGTTCGAGGCTTTTGCTGACAGCGGCCAGGGCGATCTGCTTGGTAGCCATGATCTGGAAGACATCATCAACGTGGTGGAAGGCCGACCAGAGATTGTGGCTGAGCTTGCATCGTGTCCGTGCGAGCTGCGAAGCTATCTGTCGCAACGGTGTCGAGAATTGCTGGCCATGCCGAATTTTATGGATTATTTGCCGGGGATGATCTTTCCGGATGAATCCTTGTCCGTGCGCGTGACAAATGTAGCGCGTCGAATCGCGTTGATGGCGGCGGGGAATACGGCAAATTCATGACCGCTTCGCCGCCATCGACTTCGAGACCGCCGAAATGCCAGAGATAGTGCTTGCTCGTTGGGCGCGGTGATCGTCGCGCGAACTGGCGGGGGTGGTGTTTCTGGCGGCGCATAACGCGCCTTTTGATAGAGGAAGTACGCTTGGGGTGAAGGCAGCTTGCTGCCGGAACGCGGCAGGAATACGCGCGCGGATTTGAATTGTCGAGAGAAAGAATTTGGTTGGCGGTGGCAGTTTCGAACTGCCGACCCCTGCCGTGTGAAGGCAGTGCTCTACCACTGAGCTAACCGCCAATTAGAGAGCGCGCATTTAACCATATCCCCATGTTTTCGGTCAAACTTTTACCTGTCCGGTGGGTGTGTATTTCCCGTAAAATAGCGCCTTTTTCTAGGTCACTTCCCCATGGTTCGCACTCGTTTCGCTCCCAGCCCGACCGGCTATTTGCATATTGGCGGCGCGCGCACGGCGCTGTTTTCTTGGGCCTATGCGCGAAAGCATGGCGGCACGTTTATCTTGCGGGTTGAAGACACTGATCTGGAGCGTTCCACGCCGGAATCGGTGCAGGCCATTTTAGATGGCATGGCATGGCTCAATCTGGAATACGACGAAGGCCCATTTTTTCAGATGCAGCGCATGCCGCGCTATAAGCAGGTGATTGCACAATTGCTCGACGAAGGCCATGCCTATCACTGCTATTGCAGCAAGGACGAGCTGGAAACCATGCGCGAAGCGCAGCGCGCTAAGGGCGAGAAGCCGCGCTACGATGGCCGCTGCCGAAGCCGTACGACATCTGTGCAGGGCGTGAGCCCCGTGGTGCGCTTCAAGAACCCGACTGAGGGTGCGGTGGTGATCGACGATCTGGTTAAAGGTCGCGTCGTGGTCAGCAATAGCGAGATGGACGATCTTATCATCGCACGCCCTGACGGCACGCCGACCTATAATTTTTGTGTGGTGGTAGATGATTGGGACATGAGCATCACGCATGTGATACGCGGCGACGACCATCTCAACAACACCCCGCGCCAGATCAATATCCTCAAAGCGCTTGGCGCACCTTTGCCGCAATACGCGCATGTGCCGATGATATTGGGCAGTGACGGCGAGCGCCTCTCCAAGCGCCACGGCGCGGTGAGCGTAATGCAATATTTTGAAGACGGCTATCTGCCGGAAGCCCTGCTCAATTATTTGGCGCGACTTGGCTGGTCGCATGGCGACGAAGAAATTTTCTCGCTCGATCAAATGGTGCAGTGGTTCGATTTAGAATCCATCAGCAAATCGCCAGCAAAATTCGATCCTGAAAAATTATCCTGGGTGAATCAGCAATATCTCAAGACAACAGATAACGCGCGCCTGGTGGAATTAGCGCGCCCCTTCATGGCGCAAGATACGGCGCACGGGCCAAATCTTGCCGATGTGTATGGCCTGCTCAAAGAGCGCGTGACGACCTTAAAAGCGTTGGCCGATGCCGCCGTGTATTTTTATCGTCCGGTCGAAGCGCATGACGATTTACGCAAACAACATCTCAGCGCCGCCGTGAAGCCCGCGCTAGAAGCGCTGCTGGTGCGTCTAGTCGATGTGGCTTGGAATAAAGAAAGTTTAAATCCACTCATCAAAGAAATTTGCGCCGCGCATAGTTTAAAAATGCCGCACGTCGCCATGCCTTTACGCGTCATGTTGACCGGCGAAATTCACACCCCGTCGATAGACGCCGTCATGGCGCTGATCGGGCGCGATGCCGTGCTGGCGCGCATGCGCGATCACCTGGCGCGCTATCCGGCTTAAATCATGAACGCGCCCACCATGCCATTGGAGTCCCACACCCCCATGATGCAGCAATACCTGCGCATCAAGGCGCAGCACCCGGGGATGTTGTTGTTCTACCGGATGGGTGATTTCTACGAGCTGTTTTTCGAGGATGCGGAAGCAGCCTCCAAGCTGCTCGACATCACCCTCACCACGCGCGGTGCGACGGCTGGGCAGCCGATTAAAATGGCAGGGGTTCCCTATCACGCTGTCGAGCAATATCTCGCCAAATTAATGAAGCAGGGCCTATCGGTCGCGATCTGCGAGCAGATTGGCGACCCGGCCACAAGCAAGGGCCCGGTCGAGCGCAAAGTCATGCGCATCATGACGCCGGGCACGGTTACCGATAGCGCCCTACTCGACGAGCGGCGCGAGGCCTATGTCATGGCTGTGCTACCCCTGCCAGACAAAATCGGGCTAGCGTGGTTGAGTGTGAGCAGTGGGCGTTTTTGCGTGGACGAGATCGCGCCGCACGATCTGGTCTCTTGCATCGAGCGCATACAGCCTGCCGAGTTATTGCTTCCAGAAGACGCAGCGGTAGCGGGGCTCGATCCACACAAACACACGCCGAAGCGCCTGGCGTCATGGCAATTTGATCTGGACGCAGCACAGCGCGCGCTGTGTCAGCAATTCGCAACACACGACCTCGCCGGTTTTGGCGTCGCCGAGATGCACACAGCACTCGGCGCAGCCGGTGCCTTATTGGGATATGTGAAGCACACCCAGCGCGCGGCCTTGCCGCATATTGTCGGCATCAGCGCCGAGCGTCAAAGCGCGTATGTATTGATGGATGCCGCCACGCGCCGTAATTTGGAGTTGACCGAAACGCTACGCGGCGAGCCAGCGCCCACGCTTCAATCTCTGCTCGACACCACGGCGGGCCCGATGGGCAGCCGCTTGTTGCGACATTGGCTGCACCATCCGCTGCGTGACCGGCAAAAGATACTGGCGCGCTTGGAGGCGGTATCGACGCTATTGGATGGCGCGCCCACGCCGCAACATCAAGTGCTGCATGGACACTTGCGTGGCATTGCCGATATCGAGCGCATCGTGGCGCGCATCGCTTTGCATTCGGCGCGGCCCCGAGATTTAGCCAGCTTGCGCGATAGCCTTGCGCGCTTACCCGCGATACACCACTTACTTGAGCCGCTGGCGAATCCACGTCTAGCGCAGTTACTGCAAGGCGCGCACCCGCATGAAGACGTAGTGAATTTATTGCAGCGCGCGATCAAGCCCGAGCCTGCCGCCGTATTGCGCGAGGGCGGGGTCATCGCCGATGGCTTCGATGCCGAGCTAGACGAGTTGCGCGCTATTGATAGCCATTGCGGTGAATTTTTATTGCAACTCGAAGCGCGCGAACGTGAGCGCAGCGGCATTGCCACCCTGCGCGTTGAATACAACAAAGTGCATGGCTTCTACATCGAGGTGAGCCGCGCGCAGAGCGAAAAAGTGCCCGATGATTACCGCCGCCGCCAAACCTTAAAAAATGCCGAGCGCTACATCACACCAGAATTAAAAGCGTTCGAAGACAAAGCGCTATCCGCATCGGAGCGGGCGCTCGCGCGCGAGAAGCAACTATACGAACAAGTGATCGAACAATTGCAACCCGCAGTGCAGGCATTGCAAAAAACCGCCGCCGCCATAGCCGAGCTGGATGTGCTAGCGGCGTTTGCTGAACGTGCTGCGGCATTAAATTATGCAATGCCTAGCTTCACCGATAGCCCTAAGCTCGACATCATCGCGGGCCGCCATCCCGTGGTAGAAGCACAAGTCGCGCAATTCATCGCCAACGACACGCAGCTCACCCGCACCCGCCAAATGCTGCTCATTACCGGCCCTAATATGGGCGGCAAATCCACCTACATGCGCCAGACCGCACTGATCGTGTTGCTCG
>JAYVBU010000287.1:0-5463 GCA_043750335.1 Betaproteobacteria bacterium
CTCAAACACCATCACAAACAGATGGCCGATGTGCACATGCGCGATCTATTCGCGCAGGATACGCAGCGCTTCGATAAATTCACGCTGCGCTTTAACGACCTGCTGCTCGATTACGCCAAAAACATCGTCACCGACACCACCATGCAGTTGTTATTTGATTTAGCGCGGCAAGCAGACGTACCTGCGTGGCGCGAGCGTTTATTTAGCGGCGATAAAATCAATTTCACTGAAGGCCGCGCCGTATTGCACACCGCACTACGCAATCGCAGCAATCGTCCGACCCTCGTTGCGGGGCGCGATGTCATGCCCGCCGTGAACAAGGTGCTGGCACATATGCGCGATTTTAGCGAGCGCGTACGTAGCGGCCAGTGGCGGGGCTACACTGGGCAAGCGATCACCGATATCGTCAACATCGGCATTGGCGGCTCCGATCTCGGCCCGGTCATGGCGACAGAGGCGCTCAAGCCCTATGCCGCAGCCCATCTCAACGTCCACTTTGTTTCCAATATCGACGCAACCCATTTGGCGGAAACGCTCAAGTCGCTCAAACCGGAAACAACTTTATTCATCGTCGCTTCCAAGACCTTCACCACGCAAGAAACGTTGACCAACGCGCGCTCTGCACGCGAATGGTTTCTCGCCACCGCGCAGAATGAAAAAGCCATCGCAAAACATTTTGTTGCCGTCTCGACCAACACCAAAGCAGTCAAAGCCTTCGGCATCGACCCTGCCAATATGTTCGAATTTTGGGACTGGGTAGGGGGCCGCTATTCGCTCTGGTCAGCGATTGGCCTGGTGATCGCGATCTATCTTGGCATGGATCAGTTTGAAACATTTCTAGGCGGCGCGCACGCCATGGATGAACACTTTCGCACTGCCCCGCTGGAACAAAATATGCCGGTGGTGATGGCGCTTCTTGGCGTATGGTATGGCGATTTTTTTGGCGCACAATCGCATGCAGTACTGCCCTACGATCAATACCTGCACCGCTTTCCCGCCTACTTGCAACAACTCGACATGGAGAGCAACGGCAAGCGCGTGCGGCGTGATAAAAAAACCGTGGATTATCACACCGGCCCGGTACTGTGGGGCGAGCCCGGCACCAACGGCCAGCACTCGTTCTACCAACTGATCCACCACGGCACAAAAATCATTCCCGCTGATTTCTTAGCACCCGCACAAAGCCAACATCCACTGGGCGAGCATCACCCGATCTTGCTATCCAACTTCTTCGCGCAGACAGAAGCACTCATGCAGGGCAAAACCGAAAGCGAAGTGCGCGCCGAATTAGAAACGGCGGGCATCACTGGCCGCAAGCAGGACCAACTCGCCCCGCACAAAGTTTTTCCGGGTAATCGGCCAAGCAATTCAATTTTATTCAAGCGCCTCGACCCGGCGACGCTGGGTGCGCTGATCGCCTTGTACGAGCACAAAGTTTTCGTGCAAGGCGTGATCTGGAATATCAACTCGTTCGACCAATGGGGGGTAGAACTGGGTAAACAGCTCGCGCAAAAAATTCAGCCCGAGCTATCCGGCAGCGCGCCGATTCAAAGCCATGACAGCTCGACCAATGGCTTAATCAACTATTACAAATCATTGCGCTAAAGCACCCGCCTGCACGGCTCACAGCTTGCCGTGATGAAATAGCAATTGGTGTTGTGCAGCAGCCCCCACCCCGCGCACTTGAATCCGCGTAAGCCCCGCGCTCGGCACGTCAATGCGATAGGTGCTGGCAAGCGGCAGATTCAAGGCATGCGCCAAGACCATGCGGATCACGCCGGCATGGCATACAAGCAGCACATGTTTGCCCGTTTGTTCAATCAGCAGATCATTCCAAGCGCCGCGCACCCGCGCTAGAAAATCTTCCAAGCGCTCTGCCCCGTCTGGGCGCTGATTGATCGGATCACGCTTGAAACGCTCAATCACCGCCGGGTCTGCGGCGCACAATTGATCGGCGGTTTTGCCTTCCCACACGCCGAATTGAACTTCCATGAAGCGCGCATCCACGCTCAAAGCTAAATCATGTTTTTGCGCTAATTCAGTGGCGAAGGCGATACAACGCGATAGGGGGGAGCTCACGATATGCTGCCACGGCTTGTGCTCGCCGAGCGCCGCGCGCATTTGTTGCCAGCCTTTTTCGCTTAGCGGGTCGTCAATTTGGCCGCGATACTTGCGCCCGCCAACAGGCTCGCCATGGCGTAGGAGGTCAATGGTGGTAATAAGCTCTGGCATTTTTTAAAAGGCAATGGACAGGATAAAACCCTAGAAAATTTATCCAGCCCTAATCCTGTTCATCCTGAAAAACCCTGTTAATCCTGTCCATTGTTTTTTCCTAACTACCCGCCCACCTAGCAATGGTCAACAGTAGCAACAGCCCGAACCAGAGCGAGATCGCGCGCCAGATCAGACTCACCGCGCTTTCCAGATAATCTGCATCGGGTTCTTCACCCAGGCCCAACTCATGCCGGTAATAGATTTCGCCATCCACCTCTAGTGGGTCGCCGAGGCGCACACCCAAGGCCCCCGCGCCACTGGCTAAGATAATGCCTTGAGACGGAATGACCCATTTGGCCGCTTGTTCTTGCCAGCAACGAATCGCATCTTCAAAATCGCCTACGACGGCGAAGCTCACCGCCGTTAAACGCAAGGGCAACCAGTCCAGAAAATGAAACGCTGTATCGGAAAAAATACCGAAGCGGCCATACTCTTGGTGATCGAGCACACCCCATTTTTGATGCAGGATATGCGCCAGTCGATACAAGAGCGCGCCCGCAGGGCCGAGCACGGCAAACCAAAAAAACACGCCAAAAAACTGGCGGTGCGAACAAAGTAATAATTTTTCAATGCCGATTTTAGTGAGCGCGGCAGCGTTAAAACTATTAATTGAATGGCCTTCCCAATCTCCCAGCATCTTGCGCGCCGCATCCAGATCATGCGCGCGCAAGGCCGTGGCCAGCTTGCCCGAGGCTTGCGTGAATTGGCTGCATCCCAGCGTCAAATACAACACGCCCAGATTAAACAAAAACGCGAGCATGGCATTCGCTTGCAACAAAAAGTAGTAGCAAATTGCCAGCGCCAGCACCGGCGGCAAGATGCCCAAACCCCACGCGAGCAGACCGTAACGATAGCGCCCGGCATTAAAATGACGCTCCAGATAATTGCCGTAGCGCGCGAAGTACACATACAACTGCACCCGATGCGTGAGCGGACGAAAATGCTCCAGCAGCATCACGGCGACCAAGGAAAAGAAACTCATGGCTTCACCTCCACCGTGAGCACACCAACGCTGCTCACTTCTAACGGGCTGTCATACACTTCGACAGCGGGCATCACGATGTCGCGGTTTTGCGCTTTAAGGTGATCGTAGAGCGCCTGATAGATTTTACTCGGCGCAATCAGCGCAGCAGCTTGCACATGCCCGATCAACACGGATCGCTTAGCGATCTCACCGCGCAACAAAGGCGCGCGCACCGTGTCGCCGACTTGAATCAAATAACCCGTATGCGCGCGTAGCTTGCTGCCTGCCACCTTGCGCGGATCATCGAACAAAACATTGATTGATTTTCCCGGCGTAATGCCCTGCTCGCTCAAAGCCTGCCAAACTTTGCGCTGCGTGTCCGGCAGATTGGACAAACTGCCGTTATGAACGAGATAGGCGTAGGCGTAGGGCCCGCGCTCGCCCTGCTCGATCTGCACCGAACGAAAACCGCCCCACCATGCGTACACCAGCAACAAGGGCAGTACGAATGCGAGCAGAATGGGCAACCAAGTTTTCTTTTGCAATGCGCTTCTCGACTGGATGTGAATAAAACGAACGTGTTTTAAAGGCTTTGGGTACGCCTATTGAGCTCGCCTATAATAACTGATTCCCCTAGCGACATAAAAGGAATGCCATGTTGAAGCACTTGTTAATGCCCTTGATTTTTCTATTGTCGCTGCCTGCCACCGCAGCGAGCGATGCGGTGGCCAGCGTACAGGTCATACCAATCAAAGTCGGCGCGCATTCGTATTATGTTGAGGGGCTACCTGGCGCAGCTTCCGCCGCCAATCAAGGCTATATGTCTAATGCAGGCTTCGTCATTACACCAGCGGGGGTCGTGGTCTTTGATGCCCTCGGTTCAGTACCGTTAGGTGAGGCCTTGATCGCCCAAATTCGCAAGCTGACGCGCGCGCCGATCAAGCGCGTGATCGTGAGCCACTATCATGCCGATCATATGTATGGCTTGCAGGCATTCAAAGCACTCGGCGCTGAAATCTGGGCGCATGAAGGCGGCAAAGAATATTTTGCCTCCGACGAAATGGAGCGGCGCTTAGCGCAACGGCGCGAAGAACTTTTTCCCTGGGTGGATGAGACCACCAAAGTGCTCATGCCCGACCGCTGGCTAAACCGCGATGAGGATTTTGAATTGGGCGGCGTTAAATTCGCCGTGCGCTTTGTCGGCCCCGCACATTCCCCTGAGGACCTCGCACTGTTTATACCGCAAGACAGCATGCTCTACGCCGGAGACCTCGTATTCAAAGGACGTGTGCCCTTTGTCGGCGCAGCTGATTCAAAATCCTGGCTCGCATCGCTCGACAAGCTACTCGTCTTCAAAACAAAAATCATGGTGCCGGGTCACGGCGGCGTCTCGCACAACGCCAAAAAAGACCTCACCCTCACCCGCGATTATCTTTTGTATCTACGCAAAACCATGGGCCAAGCAGTGGCGGATTTGACGCCGTTCGACGAAGCCTATGCTAAAACTTCATGGAAGAAATTCGAAAAATTGCCTGCCTTCAATGAAGCTAATCGGGCGAATGCTTACAACACTTATATTTTGATGGAGAAGGAATCGTTGAAGTAATTGTGAGGTGTGCACCAATGATAGTTTTCCCTGTCTCGTACGAAATTTTTCATCCAACTTGCCAAATATATCTAAATGGGTATAGTGTCATCTCATCGTGACCAAACAAGAAATCAAACCGCTGGAATGGGTGGGCAGCGCAAAGAAAGACCTCTTAGCGATGCCAGAAGCCGTTGTTGACCTTGTCGGCTACGCACTGCATTTGGCCCAGACTGGACTCAAGCACCCGCAAGCTAAGGTGCTCAAGGGATTTGGTTCCGCAGGCGTATTGGAGGTGGTAGAAGACGATGACGGCAACACCTACCGCGCGGTATATACGGTACGGTTCAAAAATGCCCTCTACGTCTTGCACTGCTTTCAAAAGAAATCGCACAAGGGGATTGAAACGCCCAAACGCGATCTGGACTTAATCGAAAAACGGCTGAGCATGGCGAAGACGCATGCGGAAGGAGAAATGAAATGAGCGAAATCGAACACGGTAGTACCAACGTCTATGCCGATCTCGGTATGCCCAACGCAGAAGAAATGCTGGTCAAGGCACAACTCGCGACCAAGATCGGTGAAATTATCCGTCGCCGCAAACTAACCCAGGTGGAAGCCGCCCAATTACTCGGCATTC
>JAYVBU010000288.1:0-2442 GCA_043750335.1 Betaproteobacteria bacterium
CCATGCCATCCGAAAACCTGGTCGAAATCCAGGAACTTAATTTCACCTACGACGTGCGCCCGGTGCTGCAAGGCATCAATATGAAATTTCCACGCGGCAAGGTGGTGGCGATCATGGGCCTGTCGGGCTGTGGCAAGACCACGCTATTGCGGCATATCGGCGGGCAGTTGAAGCCGAGCAGCGGGCAGGTACAAGTTGCGGGGCAGACGATCCACGAGCTGGATCGCGAGGGTTTATTCCGCATGCGGCGGCGCATGGGCATGCTGTTTCAGTTTGGCGCTTTATATACTGATATGTCGGTGTTCGATAACGTCGCGTTTCAAATGCGCGAGCACACTGATTTGCCAGAATCATTGATCCGCGATCTAGTGTTGTTGAAGCTCGAAGCGGTGGGCTTGCGTGGCGCGCATAATTTGATGCCAGCCGAATTGTCCGGCGGCATGGCGCGGCGTGTGGCCTTGGCGCGCGCGATTGCGCTAGACCCAATGTTAATGTTGTATGACGAACCTTTCGCTGGCTTGGATACGATATCGCTGGGCGTGATCGGCAACCTGATCCGGCATTTGAACAATGCGCTGGGCGCAACCTCGATTGTGGTGACACACGACGTGCAGGAGTCTTTGAAGATTGTGGATTATATTTATTTCATGTCCGAGGGGCGCGTGATCGCAGAAGGTACGCCGGATGAATTGCGCGCAGCGGATACGGGCTTCGTGCATCAATTCGTGCATGGCGAGATTGACGGCCCGATGCCCTTCCACTATCCCGGCGCCAGCTACGCTGATGACCTCGCCCTAGGGGCAGCGCATGCTTGAGCGCGCACTTGATGGCATTCGCGGTACTGGGCACAGCGTTATAAATGGTGTGTGGCGCTTTGGCTTCGCCTGCCGCTTCTTTGCGGCGACGCTCACGCATTCTGGCTTAAGCTTTCGCCGCTTTCAGTTAACGATCAAAGAGATTTATTTCAGCGGCGTGTTGTCGCTGATTATTATTTTGGTGTCAGGCCTATTCGTCGGCATGGTGTTGGGTTTGCAAGGCTACGAAACGCTGCAAAAATACGGTTCCGATTCAGCCTTGGGCACGCTGGTCGCCTTATCACTGGTGCGCGAACTGGGGCCCGTGTTGGCGGCACTTTTATTCGCCAGCCGCGCAGGTTCGGCCATCACCGCTGAAATTGGCTTAATGAAAGCCACCGAGCAGATCAGCGCGATGGAAATGATGGCGGTGGACCCAATCGCGCGTGTGATTGCACCACGCTTCTGGGCGGGTGTGATCTCGATGCCACTCTTAGCCGCAATGTTCTCTGCCATCGGCGTATTTGGCGGCTATCTGGTCGGCGTGGTGGTCATTGGCGTGGACGAAGGCCAGTTTTGGTCGCAAATGCAAGCTGCCGTGGATTTTCGCCATGACATCATGAATGGCGTTATCAAGAGCTGCGTGTTTGGCGTGGCGATTACCGCTATCGCATTGTTCGAGGGATATGATGCACCGCCTACAGCCGAAGGGGTATCGCACGCCACCACGCGTACGGTGGTAACCTCCGCGCTGGCGGTTTTGGCTTTGGATTTTATTTTGACCGCTTTCATGTTTAGGGGGCTGTAAACCTTATGGAACGTACGAAGATAGACTTATGGGTTGGGTTGTTTGTGGTGGCAGGCTTGGCGGCCGTGCTCGTGTTGGCGATGAAGGTAGGGAATTTAAGTACCTTTAACGTGTCTGAGTCGTATGCGCTACAAGCAGACTTCGACAATATCGGCGGACTCAAGGCGCGCGCGCCGGTTAAAAGCGCCGGTGTGGTGGTGGGCCGGGTGACCAGCATCAGTTTCGACAACGCCAGTTTTCGTGCGCGGGTCTCGATGGTGGTAGATAAGCGCTATCAATTTCCGAAGGACACCTTCGCTAAAATTCTCACCGCAGGCTTGCTTGGCGAGCAATACATCGGACTCGATCCAGGGGGTGATGAGGTCAAGCTCAAATCGGGCGACAAAATCGCCATGACGCAGTCCGCTGTGGTGCTGGAGAGCTTGATTAGCAGCTTTATGTATAACAAGGCCGCCGATGGCGACGCCAAAAAATAACTCCCAACTACAATTCGAGGGCCTATTTATGATGCGCACAAAACAGATTTGGATCGCCTTGGTGATATTGCTGGCCAGCCCCTTGCTTTTAGCTGCGGAAAGCGACCCGGATGAACTAATCAAAAAGACCGCGACTGACGTGTTGACGATCATCAAATCAGACAAAGAAATCCAGGCGGGCAACAAAGCAAAAATCAAAGATGTGATCGAAGCGAAAGTGCTGCCGCATTTTGATTTCACGCGCATGACGCGCTTGGCAGTGGGCCGTTTTTGGAGCCAAGCCACGCCGGTACAGCAACAGGCTTTAATCGAAGAATTTAAAACCCTGCTCGTGCGCACCTATTCGACTTCACTGATTTCCTAC
>JAYVBU010000289.1:0-2436 GCA_043750335.1 Betaproteobacteria bacterium
ACACCTTGTGCACCTTGTGTATCGGCAGAATTTTTGCCGACTTTAGTATTTTGTTGCGCCAGATTTTGCACCGTGAACCGTACTTCCTTGCGCCCCCGCCCATTCGGGGTGAAATACGCACCATTCAATACAACATAGACCAAATGCCTGTCTTTTAAATCAAAATACCAGCTCCCTGGCGCGACTTGATCCACCTCGGGCGCGTCAAGCTCGCCCACATATTTGCTCGGTGGCTGGTCTAGCCAATCCATCGGGTTCATACCGGCCAGTGCGGAAATCGTCGAGGTCTGGCCCTGTATCATTTTGTTCGCGATCTGGGCATGCAAGGCGCTACGCAGGGTGATCGCCATTTGCTCCACTGCCGCTTTCTCGGCAAGTTCCTGGTAAAACGACATACGATCCAACAACACCGCGTACAAGGTACTGATGATGATGATGGCCACCACAAATTCCAGCCGGGTGAAGCCGCGACTGCATTTAGAGCTCATTTTTTCATCGCGACCGATCCCAAATCCCAGATCGGTAGGAACACGCCCAGCGCCAACACCAGCACGATGGCACCGATAAACACGATCAAGATCGGCTCAATCTGCGCGGAGAGATTTTTTACCTGGTATTCCACCTCGCGGTCGTACATGTCGGCAATCTCGTCCATCAATTCGTCAAGGGCGCCAGTTTCTTCGCCCACCGCGATCATTTGCAGCACCACCGGCGTAAATACGCCGCTGGCGACGGCGGCGCGCAAAATGGTTTCGCCCCGCTCTACGCTGTCGCGCATTTGTGTGATGCGCAGCGCGATGTAATCGTTGTCCACCACTTGCGATACGACGGTGAGCCCTTGCACGATCGGTACGCCACTTTTTGCCGCTAGGCACAGGCTGCGCGCAAAGCGTGCAAGCGTGGCTTTTCTGACAATATCGCCCACGACGGGGATGTGCAGCTTGAATTTATCCCACTTGTATTTGCCGTTCGCGCTTCGTATGTAGGTGCGAAAACTAAAGACAGCGGCTACCGTGGCTACCAGCATGAGCGGCCAATAGGCCAACATGAAATTGGATGAGTTGATGAGAATTTTGGTCAGCAGTGGCAGCTCGGCTTTAAACCCGGCATACACTTTGGCAAAGGCGGGGATTACAAAAATATTAATCACCACCAATGCGGCGAGCACGGCTATCACGACAAAAGAAGGGTAACGCAACGCAGCCTTGATTTGCTCGCGCGTGTGGCGCTCAAAATCCAGGTGATGAAATAGGCGCAGGAAAATTTCTTCCAACCGTCCAGTGAGTTCACCCACGCGCACCATGCTGATGTAGAACGGCGCAAATATCTCGCTGCTGCGGCGCATGGCGGCAGAGAGCTCGCGCCCTGCGTCCAAATTATCGCGCAGCTCCTGAATCACCTTGGCGAAAGTTTTATTGCTGGTCGATTCCTGTAACCCCGCCAACGCGCGCAAAATCGGTACGCCCGCGCGCAGTAGCGTATGCATCTGGCGGCTGAACATCAACACATCGACATCGCCGATTTTTTGCTCCATGAGTTTATCCAGCCAACCACCGCCGCTAAATTGCATGGTCACAGGTGCGGGACTAATTTCGATAGGCGTTATGCTGTTGTTGAATAGCTGGCTCGCCACCGCGTTCGAATCGGTGCTCTCCAATACGCCTTGCACTAACTCGCCGCGCGGGTTGCGGCCTTTGTAAGCGAAATTGGGCATGGTCGATTAAACCCTTTTAAATTTCTTAAAAAAATTAGCCACAGAGATCACAGAGCACACAGAGAAAAATAGGTAAGGCTCATGATTCGTGACACATACTTTGGGTGAGGATAGTATTCCTATAAAAACACTGTATTTTCTCTGTGTGTTCTGTGGCAAAAATATCTTCAAAAATTATTCATCCGACACATTGCTGACCCGCATCGCTTCCGCTACGGTGGTTTTTCCGTTGACGGCGAGCACGACCGCATGGCGGCGCAGCGTCCAGCCTGCCATGCTTTGCCGCGCGAGTTTGATGAAGTGGTTCGGGTCTTGATGGTTGACGGCTTCTGCCAGCGGCGCGGTCATTTCCAGCATTTCATACACGCCAGCACGGCCCTGAAAACCCGTGCCGTTACATTGTGAGCAGCCACGCCCTTGCACAAAGCGGCGCGTTTTTGCTTGTTCACCGATCTCCAAACTCAGCCAGGTCAGTTCGGATGCCAGCGGTGTGTAGTCACTGGCACAACTTTCACACACCATACGCAGAAGGCGCTGTGCCAACACCGCCTGAATCGACATCGCCACCATATAACGCGGCACACCCATGTCGAGCAAACGAATCGGTGTGCTGGCAGCATCGTTAGTGTGCAAGGTTGAAAGCACCATATGGCCGGTGATGGCGGCGCGCATGGCAATCTGTGCGGTCTCTTGATCGCGCATCTCGCCAATCAACATGATGT
>JAYVBU010000290.1:0-2430 GCA_043750335.1 Betaproteobacteria bacterium
CACTTCCGGGTTGTCGGCTTTCACTGCGGTGGAGGTCACCACCACATCGGTTTTTTCAATATGACTCGCGGCATGCCCGATAAACACTTTCGCACCCATCTTACTCAGGCGCTTGGTCGCAGCGCCGTCGGATAAATCCGATCCGCTAATCTTGAAACCCAGATTGAGCAGCACCTCGGCGATGCCGCTCATGCCTGCGCCGCCGATGCCGACAAAATGAATGTATTTAACTTTATGTTTCATAAATTCCTAGCCACAGAGATCGCAGAGGACACAGAGAAAGGCACTCGGGTTTCTCTGTGATCTCTGTGTCCTCTGTGGCAAAAAGGTTTTCACGCCGCCAACTCCATACAAACTTCCGCTACACGCCGCGTCGCATCCGGCTTGGCGAGTTCGCGCGCCTGCTGCGCCATTGCCAATAATTTTTCGTGTGTGAACTCGCGCAGTAGTTGCGCCAATTTTTGTGGTGTTAATTCGGTTTGCGGCAGCAGCACGGCCGCGCCGTTATCCGTTAAATATTTTGCATTGCTGGTTTGGTGGTCATCCACCGCATGTGGAAAAGGCACCAGCACACTCGCCACGCCAGCCGCCGCCAATTCGGCAATCGTCAACGCACCCGCGCGGCACACGACTACATCACTCCAGCTATAGCGCGCCGCCATGTTGTCGATAAAAGCCAGCACTTCCGCATTCACACCCGCGTCAGCATAATTTGCCTGTAATTGCGCGATGTGTTTCAAACCCGCTTGATGCACCACTTCTGGCCGCGTTGCCTCATCGAGCAGTTTCAGCGCGCGTGGCACGACGTCATTCAAGGCTTGTGCGCCGAGACTGCCGCCCACCACCAGCACACGCAATTTGCCGCTGCGTTCCTGCATGCGCGCTACGGGTTCGGCGACTGCGGCGATATCACCACGCACCGGATTGCCGCAGCACTCCATGTCGATCTTGCCGCCAAGAATCGGTTTATCTTTCGGGCCGGAGAATGCAGAAGGAAAAGCCACTAGCACTTTGTCTGCAATACAGGCCAGCACCCGATTCGTTAGGCCCGCGATAGAATTTTGCTCGTGAATCACCAAGGGCCGATTTAACAGCGAGGCCATCATGCCGCCGGGAAAAGCGGTGTAACCACCCAAGCCCAACACCACATCGGGCCGCTGCTGGAATATCGCGCGCGCACTCTGATAAAAAGCGATCAATAATTGCAATGGTAGCCACGCCATGCGCAGCAACCCTTTACCGCGTACTCCGCCAAATTTCAGCCACACTATTTCGATCCCTGCTGCGGGAACCAATTTCGCTTCCAGCCCCGCATGCGTCCCTAACCAAATCACCCGCCATCCGAGCGCGCGCAACGCATTCGCCACTGCTAAACCGGGATACACATGCCCGCCAGTTCCGCCCGCCATAATCATGACGCAACGCGGCGTCTTTGCTTTTCCTGCTTCATGCTTCCCGCTTCCCGCTACCGGCGTCATATTGCGTATCCCTTAAGCAACTGCCGATTTTCCCAATCAATACGTAGCAAAATACCCAACGCGACACAGTTTGCGACGATGCCGCTGCCACCATAAGACAGCAACGGCAACGTAAGACCCTTGGTCGGTAGCAGCCCCATGTTCACACCCATATTGATGATGGACTGCACGGCAAGCCAGATGCCTATCCCCTGTGCCACCAATGCGCCAAATGGCCGTGCCAACTGCGCGGCTTGGCGCGCAATCGCGAAGGCGCGCAGTGTCAGATATACAAAGGCCAGCACAACCAACGTCACGCCGATAAAGCCAAATTCTTCTGCGATCACGGCCAGCAAGAAATCGGTGTGCGCTTCTGGCAAATAGAGGAGTTTTTCCACACTGCCGCCGAGTCCCACGCCGAACCATTCGCCGCGCCCAAACGCGATCAAGGCATGCGAGAGTTGATAGCCATTACCAAAGGGGTCGGCCCAGGGGTCCATGAAGCCGATGATGCGTTGCATGCGATAGGGCGACACCCAGATCACGATCACGAACCCGATCAACAACAGCACCAGCAGTGCGCCAAACTGCCGTACATTGATGCCACCCAAAAACAAAATCCCGATTCCCACGGCGATAATGACCGCAAAAGCGCCAAAATCTGGCTCCAACAAAAGCAAGCCACCGATAAAGAGCATCACCATCAACATCGGCAAAAATCCGCGCGTGAAACTCTCAATATGACCGGCCTTGCGAATGGTGTAATCGGCGGCATACAGCACCACAAATAATTTCATCAATTCCGATGGCTGCAAGTTCACCAAGTACAAAGATATCCAGCGCTTGGAACCGTTAATTTCACGTCCTATGCCGGGAATCAACACCAAGGCTAACAATAAAATCCCAACGATGAACAAATAGGGCGCCAGTTTTTGCCACGTGCGAAGCGGCAATTGGAATGCGAAAAATCCCG
>JAYVBU010000291.1:0-5410 GCA_043750335.1 Betaproteobacteria bacterium
CATATTGTCTGTGATAGCGGCTCGCGCAGAGGGCGCGCTCACCTTCGAGGGCATAGACCACGTCGTGCGTCTTAACGCCTTCTCCCGCATACCCGGCACCAACGGCGAGCTGATAATTATCTTTGGCCTCCCCAAGGCAGAAGCAGAAGCCGTAGCGCGCGCCACGATGGCGCGCAGCCTAGTACTCATGGCCATCATCCTATTGGTGAGCTTCGCCCTCACTTGGCTTGCCGCCGAAATATTGATCCTGCGCCGTGCGCGCCGCCTCACCACAACCGCCCAGCGCCTCGCCGACGGCGATCTCAGCGCGCGCACCGGCATCGACTCGCCCGATGCCATTGGTCGCCTCGCCGCCACTTTCGACCGCATGGCTGAAGCCGTCGCCCAACGCGAACAATATCTCGCGCAACGCGTCGCCGAGCGCACGGCTGAGCTAGCGCTCGCCAGTGTCGCGCTCGCCCAGGCAAACCAACACAAGAGCGAATTTCTCGCCACCATGAGCCACGAGTTGCGTACGCCGCTCAACTCTATCATCGGTTTCACCGGCATCCTCTTGCAAGAGATGGCCGGGCCGCTCAATGCTGAGCAGAAAAAACAGCTCGGCATGGTGCAAACAAGTGGGCGGCATTTATTGGTGCTCATCAACGATGTACTCGATCTCTCTAAAATCGAGGCGAATGCGCTTGCGGTTGAAGTAATGCCCTTTGATCTTGCCGCGTCGTTGCGTAAGGTTGCCGCAACCATCCTGCCGCTGGCTGACAAGAAAGGGTTAACACTTAGCGTCGCGATAGACGATGGGCTGGGGGAGATGCTGGGCGATGTGCGGCGTGTGGAGCAAATTTTGCTGAACCTGCTTGCGAACGCGGTTAAATTCACCGAGTCCGGCACGATCACGCTACGTGCAGAGCGCTTGGCTGACTATCATTCAAGCGCGGACGCCGCGCCCGGCGCTGCGCTGCGGATGAGCGTTACCGACACCGGTATCGGCATCCTGCTAGAAGATTTACAACAGCTCTTTATCCCCTTTCGCCAAATCGAGTCGCACATCGCGCGCCAGCACGATGGAACCGGCCTTGGGCTCGCCATCAGTGCCCGTCTGGCTGCGCTGATGGGAGGCAAAATCGAGGCTAGCAGCCATGTGGGTCGGGGCAGCACGTTTACGGTGACCCTGCCCTTGCACCCGCCTCATTTAGGAGACAGCATATGAAAAAAAACATTTTGCTGATCGAAGATAATGAGCAGAACAGTTATCTCGTCACGTATTTATTGCAAGCGCATGGCTTTCATGTGACACACGCAGTCGATGGCCCAGGCGGTTTGTGCTTGGCCAGCAAGATGCAGCCCGCACTGATTTTGCTCGATATCCAATTGCCCGGCATGGACGGCTACGCGGTAGCCCGCGCGCTGCGCGAAAACCCTGCGCTAAATGCCGTACCGGTGATTGCCGTCACCTCATACGCCATGCATAGCGACCGCGAACGTTGCTTTGAGGCCGGCTGCAATGGCTACCTCGAAAAACCCATCGACCCGCATACTTTCGCATCGTTGATCGAGTCCTATCTGGAAAATACACCATGAAACGCGCTCTGATTGTGGATGATAGAGAAGAGAACCGTTACATCTTGAAATGGTTATTGCAAAGCAATGACTTTGAGGTAACCGAGGCCGCAAACGGCGTGGAGGCGCTGCGCTTGGCACAGCGCCAAGCACCTGATTTACTTATCAGTGATCTGATGATGCCGGTGATGGACGGTTATACCTTGCTCATCGAGTGGAAGGCGAATGCAGCACTCGCCACGATTCCCTTTGTGGTCTATACCGCTACCTATACCGAATCCAAAAGCAAGAGCTTGGCGCTGGGCTTAGGGGCCGACGCCTTTATTATCAAGCCGGTCGAGCCCGATCAGTTTGTGCTACTCATCAAAGAAGTACTGGCGCAGTCGGAACAAGGTACGCTTCATCCACACGTGCCGGTGCTGGGCGAGAATGCCGCGCTCAAGCTCTACAGCGAGGTGTTAGTGCAAAAGCTGGAACAAAAATCCGTAGAACTCGAACAGCACGTGGCGGAGTTAAGCAAATCCGAAGCCACGCTGCGTCGGCTGAATCGTCTCTATCTCACGCTGAGCGAAACCGACCAAGCCATTGTGCGCTGCACTGACCGCACGGCTTTATTCGATGCCGTGTGCAACATCGCCGTGAGACATGGCGGCTTTAAAATTGCTTGGGTCGGTCTGCTCGATGCCGCCAGCGGGCAGATTGAGCCGGTGGCATTTAAAGGGGAGTGCTTGGAAGCATTCACGCAGTTTCAACCGTTCAACATTCATGGCCCACGCCGTATGCCGGTCGAGTTTGCACTAGGCGAAGCGCGCATTTATCTGTGTAACGACATGACAGCCACACCCGAGCTGGCGCTGATCCACACACCAGTACAAGTCGCCGGGCTCAATGCGGCTGCGGCGCTACCGCTAAACTGCGCGGGGCAGATCATCGGTGCCTTGTCACTGTTTTCTGACATTAAAGATTTTTTTGACGCGCAACTCACTGCCTTGGTGACGGAGCTGGCCGAGCATATTTCGTTCGCGCTGGATAAGTATGCGTCAGAGGGACTGCGCCACGAGGCCGAGGAGGCGCAGCGCTTGATGAGCCGCGCGGTCGAAGCGTCGGCCAATGGCATCATGATTACCTGCCCGCAGCCTCCCGTTAAAAATGCCATCACTTATGTTAACCCAGCGTTTGAGCGCATTACCGGCTATAGCGCCGCCGAAGTGATCGGGCGCAACCCGCGTTTTTTGATGGGCGATGAGGTAGAGCAAGTCGGCGCGGGCGAGATCGCTGCGGCCTATCGCGAGCAACGAGAGGGCGAGGCTATCCTGTGCAATTACCGCAAGGACGGGAGCCTGTTCTGGAACGATTTAAGCATCGCGCCCGTGCGCGATAGCACCGGCGTAGCCACGCATTTTGTCGGCATTATCAGCGATATCTCTGAGCGCAAAGTGTATGAGCAACAGCTCGAGCGGCATACGAATCAAGATACCCTGACCGGGCTTGCCAGCCGTAATTTGCTGCGCGACCGCACCGATCAGGCGATTGCGTATGCATCGCACCACGAACGCTCGGTGGCCTTGCTCTATCTCGATTTAGATGACTTCAAGCGCATCAACGATAGTCTCGGCCATGACTTTGGCGACAAATTACTGCGCGCCGTGGCGGAACGTATTGCCGACTGTGTGCGCGAGCGCGACACGCTGGCGCGCATGGGGGGCGATGAATTTGTGGTGATTTTGGCGGATATGGCCAATTTGCAGGACGCATCAACCATGGCCAGCAAAATTATGCATGCGCTGAAACGCCCGCTCACCGTAGGCGAACGCGAGATTGATTGCTCGGCCAGCATTGGCTTGAGCGTATTTCCCGAAGACGGTACCGACTACGATACGCTGCTCAGAAATGCCGATGCCGCGATGTACCGCGCCAAGGAGGCGGGCCGCAACACGTTTCGTTTCTACACCGCCGATATGAATGTGGAGGCCATGCGTAAGCTTAATCTGGAGACCAATCTACGCCGGGCATTGGCGCGTGATGAGCTGTTGCTGTATTACCAACCGCTGCTTAATTTAAGCAGCGGCAAAGTCGCAGATGTAGAGGCACTGCTGCGTTGGCGCGGCCAAGATGGAAAATTGATTCCGCCCGGAGAATTTATTCCGCTGGCCGAAATGACCGGGTTGATTGTGCCGATTGGCGAATGGGTGTTGCTTAGTGCCTGCCAACAGGCCCGCCGCTGGCAAAAGGCGGGCATCGAGCTGCGCGTCGCGGTCAATTTATCCGCGCGCCAATTTCGTGACCGCAATTTGACGGATATCGTGCGCGCCTGTCTGAAAGAAAGCCAACTACCCGCACGCCTGCTCAAGATCGAAATCACGGAGAGCGCGGTGATGGATAACGCCGACGAAGCGATCCACATTCTGAAAGAACTGAAGGCGCTGGGCTTAGCCATCTCCGTAGATGATTTCGGCACGGGCTATTCGTCGCTGTCATATCTGCGGCGCTTTCCCATCGACCAGTTGAAAATTGATATTTCTTTCGTGCGCGATGTGATGGAGCATGCAGACAGCGCCGCCATCGTGCGCAGCATCATCGCACTGGCACAAAATCTACGCCTGGAAACCGTGGCCGAAGGCGTAGAAACAGAAGCCCAACGCGAATTCCTCAAAGAAGCAGGCTGCGAACTCATGCAAGGCTTCTTATTCAGCCGCCCCCTGCCACCCACCGAACTCACCGCGCTCATGGAAAACGCCACACTCCGCGTAACGCAAAAAAATAAACCATAGAACGGGAGATTTTGATCTTAAAAAATCAAGAGCAATCATCCGCAGATTAAGGGCGGATTGGATTTTGAATTGTGGTTGGTTTTAATCTGCGAGAATCTGCGGATAACGTTTTTGATTTAAAAAAGATGTAGGGTGGGTTAGCGTTTTTTGCGTAACCCACCAAGCGTTGCGTAGCAACACAAACGCTGTGTGTTGAGTGCCTGCGGCACTACATTTACTTGATCCTCCCTCCCCTTGCAAGGGGAGGGTCGGGGTGGGGATGGGGTTCGCAGCGCAATCACCCACCCCCATCCTACCCTTCCCCCTGAGGGGGAAGGAATGGTTTGTAGCATCGTGCTGATGCTTGAGGGCTAATCAGGATTGTTGTTGGTTTTTAATCTGCGTGAATCTGCGGATAACGTTTTTGATCTTTTAAAAAAGCAACCCAGCTTACGCATCCAGGGTTTTTTTTAATTCGTAGAGCATGTCCATCGCGGCTTTTGGTGTCATTTCATCGGGTTTGATTTCGCGTATTTTTGTCAGCAGCGGATGTTCTTGCGTGGGTGTGGTTTGTGCGAATAGATCGCCTTGTCCTTCGCGTGTCACGCTTTGATTTTCTAAGCTAACGAGATAGCGCCGCGCTTGCTGGATCACAGCAACGGGCACACCCGCTAAGGCGGCAACTTCTAAGCCGTAGCTTTGACTCGCCGGGCCTTCTTGTACTGCATGCAAAAACACGATGCTGTCTTTGTGCTTCACCGCAGAGAGATGCACGTTGGCGATCTGCGGCAGCGCTTGGCTGAGCCGGGTCAGCTCGAAATAATGCGTGGCAAATAAGGTGTAAGCGCCGATTTTTTCGGCTAGCTGTCGCGCCACCGCATGCGCTAAGGCTAGGCCGTCAAAGGTGGATGTGCCGCGACCAATTTCATCCAGCAATACGACGCTGTGCTGGGTGGCGTTGTGCAGAATATTCGCGGTCTCGGTCATTTCCACCATGAAGGTGGAGCGACCCGAGGCGAGATCATCGGATGCACCGATGCGGGTAAAAATTTGATCTACCGGGCCTAACACGACGCGCTGCGCTGGCACGAAGCTGCCAATAT
>JAYVBU010000292.1:0-2413 GCA_043750335.1 Betaproteobacteria bacterium
GGCAGATCATCTCGAAAACGCTAGGTAAGCATACGGTGCATGCGGCGAAACATACGAATACGGGGCCAGCGAGCCCGAGTTTGAGTTTGCCGGGGATGCCGAAATCGGAGATGAAGACGGATGAGAAGTTTGTACTGAACCTACCAAATATGGAGCCCCTCGCCAACTGGAAATACCGCGTTAAGCTTGCAAGCGGTCAAATCATCGAGGGTGTGTCCGATGCCGAAGGCCAAACCGAGATTACTGAAAAGGACATCATGACTGCGCTTAACATCAATTTACTCGGCCCGGCGGATGCATCCCCTAGCGCGCCTTCGGGAGATACTGCATGAGCAAAGAAGCCACGCGCTGGGTGCCCACCCGCTACAAAGTTGAGAACGGCAAAAGCAAACCCTATTGGGAATCGGTATGCAGCCCTACGAGTTTCAAAGTGCGTGCGCGCTGCTTGGTGCCGCCGCAAGATGTGATCCTGACAGTGTTCGTGCCGGGGGTGATGGGGAGCAATTTACGCAGCACGAGCGATCGCAGCGTTGCATGGATACCACCAAATGGCATGTTGGATGGTAATGCTGAACATACCCGCCGTAAAAGCCAAACCGCCGCTGAACGCCAAAGCCAACTCAATCCGAACAACACCGAAGTCGCCGACGATGGCACGATCAAGATGCCGCACGAATCGGACATGCCCTCGATGGATTTAAAAGAAGCGCGCCGTCGCGGCTGGGGCACCCTGCATTGGGAGAGCTATGGCGAAACCCTGATCGAGCTTGAGAAAACCCTCAACTTACCCTACGGAAATGGTATGAACCTCACCGGTAAACTTGAGCCCGGGCCACGTTGGAAATTGATCTTCGACCCCACGCTCAAACACTGGAATCCCCAAACCGGCCATGCCCCACTCAGCGCAGATGAATTCAAAAAACTGGGGCGCTATTACTATCCCGTCCATGCGGTGGGCTATAACTGGCTGCAATCCTGCGGCCAATCTGCTAAGCATCTCAAAGAAAAGCTGAGCGAATTCACGAACTATTACAAGAACTCAGATTACTTCCGCTACAAAGGCATCATCCTGGTCACGCACTCTTTGGGCGGGTTGGTCGCGCGCGCCTGCGCCAAACTGGAAGGCATGGAGGACGAAATACTCGGCGTCGTGCATGGCGTACAGCCGGTGAATGGTGCACCGGTGGTGTATCGGCGCTTTCGGGCGGGGACGGAGGGCGGTGCGTGGTATGACGCGCCCGCTAATATGGGCGCAACTGTGCTGGGCGCAACCGCTGCGGACACCACCGCAGTGTTAGCCCATGCCCCCGGCGTCTTAGAATTACTCCCCACCAAGAACTATTCGCTGGCGTGGCTGCATACGGATTGCGCTAGCCCGCAAAGTAAAAACGAGCTTTCCTTGCAAGAATCGACCGACCCTTATGCTGAAATTTACAGTGTGCGCGCACAAGATGCTTGGTGGGGCATGGTGGATGAGAGTTTGATTGATCCGGCGGGGTTGGCGAAGGTACTAAAAACTACACCTTGGAAAATGTACAGCGAAGCCCTCAGACAGGCAAAAGACTTCCATAACGATCTTAAGCTCCAATTCCACCGCGTCACTTACGCCTACTATGGCTCAGACAACGATCAAGCGTCTTTCGCCAACATCGTGTGGAAAGGCGGCAAAGCGAAACGCAAGCTCGAATATAAATGGCTTAAAAAAGCCCAATCCAGCTACAAGATCGTAACCGGCGAGGTCGGTCTGATCGGCCCGGATAAAGAAGAAATAAAACTCAAGCTGGATGACAAGCGCGACCAGGCGGGCGACGGCACCGTGCCGCATGTCTCCGCCAGCGCGGTGGAGACATGCGGTCTCAAGCAAACCTTCCGCATGAGTGGTTTCAATCATCAATTCAGCTACAAGAATGAGTATGTGCGCCAAGTCACGCTGTACTGCATCGCCAAGATCGCGCAGTTGGCAAAATGATGAAACGCATTTTATTCATCCTGCTGGCAAGCCTAAGCATCAGCCACTCGCACGCGCAAACAACACAAAGGACAGCAACAATGAATAGCAGTTTTATGACCGTGTGCGTGGGGCGTTTCTTGATCGAGGTGCCGCACTCGATAAAGATAATTGATGAGAAATATGAAATTGATGGTGATCGTCTTGAATTCGCCAGAATGGGTTTGGAGCGGCATAAAGAATTCCTGGTCGAGCGAGAAAAAACATTGCGCGCGGACAAACATAAGCCGCTCAAAAAAATGGCGCATGTACCCAAGACGCAAGGCGCTGTTTTTGCATATGGCGCTGACGATGCGCCAGTGATTTACAAAGTCGAAGGCTACGCTTGGTCAAAAGACATGATTAGCGGGATGCAACTCAAAATAAACAGCCTTGCGGATGGGTCTGATATGGATCAAATTGTCC
>JAYVBU010000293.1:0-2409 GCA_043750335.1 Betaproteobacteria bacterium
TCGTCGATGTAGGTGAAATCGCGCATCATCTTGCCTTCGTTGAATACGTCGATTGGGCGGCCTTCCATGATCGCGCTGGTGAACAGCGAGGGCGACATATCCGGGCGGCCCCACGGGCCGTACACGGTGAAAAAGCGCAGCCCCGTGGTCGGCAGGCCATATAGATGGCTATAGGTATGCGCCATCATCTCGCCGGATTTTTTGGTGGCGGCGTACAGGCTCACCGGGTGATCGACATTGTCGTGTTCCGAAAACGGCATTTTGGTATTCGCGCCATACACACTGGAGCTGCTCGCATACACCAGATGCCCGACCTTGTGATGGCGGCAGCCTTCCAGAATATTCATGAAGCCGACAATATTGGATTCGATATAGGCATGCGGGTTCAGCAGCGAGTAGCGTACGCCGGGCTGCGCGGCGAGATTGATGACGCCATCGAACTTTTCATCCGCGAACAATTTTTCCATCGCTGGCCGGTCGGCCATATTCATTTTGATAAAGCGAAAGTTTTTGTGCGCTTGCACCTGCTTCAGCCGCGCTTCTTTCAGCGAGACTTCATAATAATCGTTGAGGGTATCGATCCCCACCACTTCGTCGCCACGCGCCAGCAAACGCAGCGAGGTATGACTGCCGATAAACCCCGCAGCGCCGGTAATTAAAACTTTCAAACATCTCTCCCTTGTTTCATGCTCATTAGCTTCGCGTATTTCGTCAAACTATTATGACAACCGATGCTGATATGCACCAAACCCGCCACGCCATCGAGAAAACCTAAGCGCAGCACGTAAAATTTGATAAAGCGCAGCAGCGGGCTCAAAGCCAAGCGCACCGAGCTAGCACGCTTGCCGCGTTTAAATAGCGCCTCGGCGGCCAGCGTGGTGTAGCGGTTTTGCTTGTCTAAATAGACCGCCAAATCCTCACTCGATTCGTGCAACAAATCGCCTTGAATGCGCGCCGCAGTGCTCGCTAGCACCACTTTCTCATGCACCGGGTCGGCGCTCCACTGGCCATGTGCGCGGTGGAACAAGCGCAGTGACCAATCCGGATATCCCTCGCCGTGGCGCAGCCAGCGCCCTAAAAATTTATTGCAGCGCGGCATCGCATAGCCCAGCGCTTGCGGCGCAATCAGCGCCGCCTCGATGCTGCGGCGCAACGCTTCGCTCACCCGCTCGTCCGCATCTACGCACAGTACCCAATCGTGCTTGGCCTGCAAAACCGCGAACTGCTTTTGCGCGCCGTAGCCCAACCAATCTTGATGTAACACGCGCGCGCCGTGCGCTTGCGCGATTTTGATCGTGTCGTCCACGCTGCCGGAATCCACCACCACGATGTCGTCCGCGAACGCGACACTCGCCAGACAAGCCGCAAGCTGCTGCGCGGCATTGAGCGTGATGATGGTGACGGATAGGGGTTGGCGCGAGGGCAAGATAGGCCTTAAAAAAGCGTCTATTCTATGCGTAAAGCGAGTTTCGGTGTAGGCTTAGCGCCCAAGACTGCAAGGCGTTTCTGCCAAGCAGTCTCCCTCTCTCCTAGCTCTCCCCCGCAAGCGAGGGAGAGGGATTTTGGCTCGCTGCGCGAGTTTTATTTTTATGGAATCCCCGCCGTGCCCCGTATTCTGTTGGTCAAAACGTCCTCCATGGGCGATGTCATTCACAACCTGCCCGTCGTCAGCGATATCCGCAGCCGCTACCCCAGCGCTGAAATTGATTGGCTGGTGGAAGAATCTTTCGCCGATATTCCTGCGCTGCACCCTGGCATCGCTGACGTTATTCCGCTCTCGATTCGGCGCTGGCGCAAGACCTTATATCGTCCACAAACTTGGCGCGAAATTCACTCGCTTTATGCGCGCTTATCTCACGCGCACTATGATTTCATTATTGATACACAGGGATTATTAAAAAGCGCATTGCTTGCGCGCATCGCCCATGGTCGGCACTGCGGCTTGAATTGGGCGAGCGCGTGGGAGCCACTGGGCAGTTTATTTTACGATCAAAAATACGCGGTCAATCCGGCGCTGCATGCAGTAGAACGCTATCGCAAACTCGTGGCGCAAGCACTTGATCTGGCCTCTGGCCTGCCGCTCGACTACGGCATTCGCGCGCCTGACAACGCGCTGCATTGGCAGCCTGATGGCCCGTTCGCGGTGCTATTGCACGCTACCAGCCGCGACGAAAAGCTCTGGCCCGCAAGCCATTGGGTCGAACTGGGTGCACAGCTTCGGGCGCAAGGGATCGCCGCTGTATTGCCCTGGGGAAATGTGCGCGAGTACGCGCGCGCGCAACAACTTTTCGATCAACTTCCCGGCGCAGTGCTTGCCCCACGCCTGCGCCTCACCGAGGCGGCAACCCTACTCTCGCGCGCTAAAGTGGTCATCGGTGTCGATACCGGGCTCGTGCATCTCGCTGCCGC
>JAYVBU010000294.1:0-5375 GCA_043750335.1 Betaproteobacteria bacterium
CAAAACCTTTTCGGATGTTCTTTACTTCAATCTTAGTTTGCATAGCGCTACCCCCGACTACTTTTAGCGGCCCTTTTCCGGTTGCAGAATCCAGTGATACAAAACCCTGCTGTACATTACGAGCTTCCATTTCAATGTGCATAGCGCCACCTCACCATTTTGAGACCTTCCAGAAGACGCATCGCGCCATCCAGTAACAGTCCGATTAATCCAATAATAATCATTGCTGCGATCACCAGATCGTAACGATTGCCTGCGTTACGCGAGTCCATAATGAGAAACCCAAGACCAGAACGTAGCGCAATCATCTCGGCTGCTACGACGACCAGCCACGCCACGCCAATACCGATGCGCATGCCCACGATGATTTGCGGCAACACGGCGGGAATCACAACCTGCGTAAACAACGTATAACGTGAAACACCAAAGTTATCGGCAGCGCGTAAATAGCGGCGTTCGATCGTATGTACCCCCGCCGTGGTCTGCACGATCATCGGAAATACCGACGAGATGAAGATCAGAAAAATCGGCGATGCATTGCCCACGCCAAACCAAAGAATGGCGATCGGAATCCACGCAATGGGTGAAATGGGCCGGAGAATTTGGAACAGCGGGTTGAAAGTGGTGTATGCACCCTTTACCCAGCCCATCCAAAGTCCGAGCGGCACGGCAACGATAACGGCAAGCGCGAATCCCGCACCCACACGAAGCAAAGAGGAATAAATATGCTCCCACAGTGTGCCGTCTTCGATCAATTCCAGCGTGCCGATCACCACGCCCCAGGGCGTGGGGAAAATCACGCTTTGTGTACTAACCACAACCCACCACCATAAGGTGAGCAGCAGCGAAATCACCAATAACGACGGAACAACCTGTTTAATTTTTTCCATTCTTCACACCTAAAATAAAATTTCTAGCCGATTGAGCGCAGCAGCGATGAGGCGCGCCAACGTAGGCGCTCCCAAGGCGATACGGGCAATGCGTCCACGTTGACGGTCATCTGTCCGCTGGCATGCGCGGAGCAGGCAAATTGATAACTGGCAGCCTGGGCAAACGGCAAGCTAAAGCTTTGCCCCGGCATCATCAGTGCCGGGCCAAACATCTGCGGCACATCGTCACTGTTTTTAAGCACCAACACATCCTTGAAGCCCAGGGTCAAATTAATTTGGTCTGGCAAAATATTGATCTTGTCCCCTGCCATCCTGCGCGACCAAGTGCCCTTGGGAATTTCAAATATCTCATCTCGCGAAGTGACCGGAATCGGCGCGAAAGCCGCCCAGGCAGACAGCCCAATTAAGCTGCCGACAACTAGGGATAAACCCAAAGCCACTGCTCTGCGCTTTGCCGAACCTTGATTGTTTGTCTGCGTGTTCATGATTTCAATAAAGCTCTGAAGTCGTGTTCATAGTCATCTGCATTGTGCCCATAGGGCATCAGTGCGCGTAGGACACCTTTTCGATCAATCAAGTAGGTGTATGAAGAATGGGCTATCGAGTAATTCGTGGCCGTCGGCTTTTTTGCGCCCTTGCTGGCCACTTTGTTCGCGATGATGCCGTATTCTTTGTACACCGGGTCCAGCTGCTGCGCGGTTCCTGTGCCGCCCACGAAGGTCGGATTAAACGCAGTCAAATATTCGTGCATGCGTTTGGCATCGTCGCGTTCCGGGTCCACGGTAATGTAAATGATTTGAACATCCTTACCCGCTGCACCCAGCTTCTTGTGCGCCTGCGCCAACACGGCAAGTGTCACCGGGCAAACATCGACGCAGGAGGTGAAACCGAACGCCAGCACGACCACTCGTCCCCGGTAGCGGCTGAGACTCAATGCGGAGCCATCCGACCCGCCCAAGGCGAATTCAGGCGCCTTGCGCGGCGGACTAAAAACGCCCGCTTTCAGGATCGCATCGTTTGCTGCGGTTGCCGTGAAAGCAAATAGCAGCATGATGCAGAGCAGGATGGCGCGATACATTTGGGTTACCTTCATCTCAAATCGGGATCGTGACTGGTTTCAAGTTACGCACGAAGCTCTCATCTATGTATTTCTCATATGCCACGGGTTTCTTCAGGGTGCCCGCTTCCATCGAGAGTTGCATCAAGTCTTCAAACTCCGCCCGAATCATGCGCAAATCACCATAGGTCACGCGGTCTGTTGGGTTTTCCATCACAAACTTGAGAATGTTGGGGTCTTGATTGAAGTACTTGCGACCGGCCGCAATCGCCACGGCTTTATCCCGGTTTACCTGTTTCTGATCCAGCCACACACCGGCGCTTTGCACCAAATTGACCAAATCTTGCACCATGGGTCGGTTTTCTTGGATCAGCTCCTCGCGCACGGTCAGCACACAGCAAATGTAGTTGCGCCATTCATCCCGCGTCATGCTCAATGGGCGTGCATAGCCCGCACGCTGTGCGGACGCACCAAACGGCTCCCCGGTGCAATAAGCGTCCACGGCTTTGGCATAGAGCGCGGCAGGCATATCGGGCGGCGGCATTTCGATGAGTTGAATGTCCTTGGGCGACATGCCTTCCCGCGCCAACATCTTTCTGAGAAACAGATAATCCACCGCAAATCGGCTGGGGATCGCGATGCGCTTGCCCGCGAGCTGTTTAAACGTACGGTGCTCAGAATCGGTGCGCACCATAATCACCGCACCCGAACGATGGCCCAAGGAAACGATTTTGACCGGTATTTTCGAGTTGGCTAGGTCCATCACCATGGGCGCCAACATATACGCAGCCTGAATTCGCCCAGCCATGAGCGATTCTTTAATCTCAGGCCAGCCGCTGTACTTGCTGTATTCGTATTCAAAAATAGGCGCGCCTGACTTGGCGGCGCTGTTGCTGTTCGCTTTCGCCACGCAAGAGACAGGCAACGTGAGATTACAGGTCACAGGTAACCCGCCCACCACCAAAGAATTCTTTTTCTCTGCCGCAACGACTGGCGCACTGGCAAAGGGCAAGGCGAGCGGTAAAGCAGCCGCAGCGAGACCCTGAAGCACTTGGCGACGGCGGCGGAAATGCGAGGTCTCTTGACTCTCCACTTCGTCCTTATTGTTGGTCTCAACCAATTCCAAAAAATCGTTTCCCATGTTTTTTACCTCAAAAAATTAACTACAGGTTTAAATCGGCTTAGGTTAGTTAAGCTTGACTGTAAAATTATATATTCTTATTAATTATCGTAACAAATGAATTTCTTATCATTTGGACGAAAAAAATATTGCATGATTAAAGTTATATCAACAGCATAAGGCCGATTTTCCGCGCTAAAACGGGATAAGGTTGCGAAAAAATACGCTAACACGTCAACGAACCAGCGCGGTCGCTCAAACCAGCCAGATATTATCAACCATAAGCACTATCTATGCCAAACAAACAAAAATATTATGATTAACAAACGGCGGAACGTGGGGAAATCAATCTCAACTAATTGTTTTATTGAATTTTATTAGATTAAACTCAAAGCAAAAGACAACATTAACTAGTTCTGCGTGCTCCTGCCAGGAACGAGAAAAACATGGCCTGTAAAGAATATCGACAGCATCGAAGTGCCGAAAAAGTGCCGGTTTCGACAGCTGTAGCGAAATACACACCAAAGCGCGCAAATAGTGCTCACTGCTTTTTGTACAGCGCCGACAAATTCTCGCCCGTCCACACCTTGACATAAGTACCGCGAAATAGCCGTTCAAGCTCAGGTTTTGGAGCATTTTGGGTTGGATCATCCTCGATCACCACAATACGGCCTGCTGGATGCGACGACGCCCACTCGAATACCGTATTGTTATCCACCAGATCAAGCGGCTGGGTGAGTCGCCCGGCAAACGTGAATTGCGCGTGATATTTGCCCCAATACGCGACGGGGACGCCGCGTGCTTGCAGGCTCGCCAGATGCTGCGCGACTGGCTGCGTATCGTTATAGGGCGCGAGCAGAGAAATTACGCTGAAGTACAGCAGCGTCATCAACGCCAGTACGCTCCACGCCAATACGCGTAGTCGTGCGATCATCGCCACACGGCCAGCGAACAACAACGCCACCCCGACTGCGGCAAACGCCCACGCTGGCCACATCGGAAAAGAAGTAGCGTATTCGGGTAAATCCAACTTGGCGGGATGCAGGCGCAGATAAAGCCACGCACCCGAAAAAAGAAAGCAAGCCAAGGCGGGTAGTGCCAAGTCGTAACGCGATGGCTTATCTTTCATGCGCGAAATCACGTGCGCGGCAAACAAGGCAAAGGCCGGTATCAACGGCAACAGATAGCGCATCTGTTTACCGCTAATAAGCGAAAAGCCGATGAACACTGGGACGATCCAAGCCAGCAAAAATCGCACCCCTGTATCAAGCTTGCCACCGCGCAAGCCCGCGACACCGCGCCACAGCGCGGGCCATAAAAACCAAGGGAACAACATCAACGGCAACACCGATAGGTAATGCCACCACGGCTCACGGTGTGCAAAAGACTCGGTCATGCGCCCTGCGGTCTGGCCCCACAAAATCGCATTACGATAGGCCTCTCCACCGACATAGGCGGCGGGCGCTGCCCAAGCCAACGCAATCGCCGCGCCCAGCAACAACGCTCCCAACACACCGAGATACCAGCGCGCAATCGTGCCGCGCGGCAGCGTCGCCCACCACGGTGCGAGCACAGCGGCAGGCAGTAAATGCAAGAGAATCACCGGCCCCTTAGACAGCACACCCAAGCCGATGCCGACACCGAACCAAAGCAAGCCGCGCAGACGCTCACCTTGCGCCGCGCGTACGAGGCCGACCATCCCGATCAGGGTACAGCCCATGAGCAATGGATCGAAGCCGAGCAAGGTAAACAGACCGGCAAACAAGAAGGTGCCGAAGACAATCCAAGTCGCCATGTCTGGCAACACAGTGGCGGTCGGCCAGCATTGTCGTGCCAAACGCCGCATCAAAAACACACTGGAAATCGACAACAACGCCGGGAGCAAGCGCGGCCACCATTCGTTGACGCCGAATACTGCCCAGCCCGCATGCACCAGCCAAAACAACAATGGCGGCTTATGGCTATACGGCTCGCCATTCAAATGCGGCACCAAAAAATCGCCGCGCTGCCACATCTCCCACGCCACCGCGATATAGCGCGTCTCGTCCACCGGCCATAGGGGGCGCAAAAAGAGTGCGGCGAGCGCGAGTGCGGCCCAGCCGAGCAATAGCAAGATTAACGAGCGGTCGTGTTTAAGTGGGGCCATGAGAAGGGTCCAGCTCCGCATCCACTTCCGCCCCTAAAGTATGGCCGTGGCGATATTTTCGATAGAGCCAGACGCCAATCACGCCTGAGCCCAAAAACAGCAGCACCGCGACACCAGTGTGCAGCGCCGGATCAACGTTGACACCGCTGCCGACCAAAGCAA
>JAYVBU010000295.1:0-2396 GCA_043750335.1 Betaproteobacteria bacterium
GCAACCTGCATTCGATGAGCCCGCACCGCCACCTCGCGCTAAAAAAACGGTGGACGCAAAATCGGCCCCCGCGACATTTTTGGTCAATGCAAATAAAGAATTGGGCGAGGTCAGCGAACCCGTTGCTAAAGTGAAGCCTAGTGTAGAGCCGAGCAACCCTGCGGCTTATAAACAGGTGAGCAAGGAGCAGCGCACGGAAAATCGCTACCGAGAGGCATTGTCCTTAATTTCGCAAGGGCGGGTGGGTGACGCGCAAGTGGTTTTGGAAGATATCCTGCGCCTTGATCCGCGTAATTTAAACGCGCGCCAAGTGTTGCTGGGCATGCACGTCGAGGCCAAGCGCTATGGTCAGGCGGAGCAATTATTGCAAGAAGGTTTGCAATTGAATCTTGCGCCCGCAGCACTGGCGGTAGCACTTGCGCGTGTGCAATTCGAACGCGGTGACCAATCTGCGGCGATGGCAACCTTGGAAAAATATGCGCCGCAAGCGGGTGGTTCGGGCGAGTACCTCAGTTTTTATGCGGCTATGTTGCAGCAGGTAGGTCGCCACGTGGAGGCGATAGTCGCGTTTCAATCGGCGTTAAGAACGCATCCCAATCAAGGCAACTGGCTCATGGGTTTAGGCATCTCTTTGCAAGCGGAAAAACGCTTTCCCGAAGCGGAGCAAGCGTACATCCGCGCGCGCGCCAGCCCTGCGCTAACGCCGGAATTGCAGGCGTTTGTAGATCAACGCTTGCGACAGGTGCAGCAGGGGCGGTAAAAAATTTTTGGTAAGTGATAAAAAAACGGGGCCAATCGGCCCCGTTGTATTTTGCAGCGATGCGCGCCTTAGGCGTTAACGCGGCGGCGGTATTCGTGAGTGCGGGTGTCGATCTCGATGTTGTCGCCGGTGGCGCAGAACAAGGGCACTTGAATCTCAAAACCCGTGGCCAGCTTGGCGGGTTTTAATACCTTGCCCGAGGTGTCGCCGCGCACGGCGGGTTCGGTGTAAATGATTTCGCGCACTAAGGAGGTGGGCATCTCAACCGATAAGGCTTTGCCTTGAAAGAAAATGACTTCGACTGGCATGCCGTCTTCAAGGTAGTTGATGGCTTCGCCTAAATTGTCTTTTTCGACTTCGTGTTGCTCGAATTCGGTGTCCATGAAAACATACATTGGGTCAGCGAAGTAGGAGTAGGTAGCTTCTTTGCGCTCGAGCGATACGGTGTCAAATTTGTCGTCGGCTTTGTACACGGTTTCGCTGCCGGCACCGGTGAGCAGGTTTTTCATTTTCAGCTTAACCACAGAGGCGTTGCGGCCAGAGCGGGTGTATTCGGCTTTCTGCACCACCATCGCGTCGCTACCGATCATCACGACGTTACCAGCGCGTAGTTCTGTTGCGAGTTTCATACGGCACCTAAAAAACAGATTGGGAAAAGCCGCGCATTATAACGGGTTTTGGCTGAATTTCACCAGATTTGCGGCCAAACTGGGCAGTCTGGATTGGGCTACGGCCCAGTGCCGGGCATGCTCGGCCTGCATCGGCAGGGTGGCGGCAAAGGCGGGCCAGGCCTGTCCAGGATCGCCTCGCCCGTTCCAGGCGCGCCATAGCGGCGCAAGATTCGGCGCGCCGTAGCGGGTGATGAAGGCATCCAGTTTGGCTTCATGCGCAGCATCTTGTTGCGGATAGATTTGCCAAACAAAGGGTTTGGCAGCCCATTGAGCGCGCACGAAAGAGTCTTCGCCGCGTACAAAATTCAGGTCGCAGGCCCACAGTAGCCGGTCATAGGCTTCTTGCGCCAGGAACGGGACGCTTATTAAGCTCAAATTGCCGCGCACGATACATGTTCCGGGGGAGGGCGTTTCGGTTTGCAGGGCCTGTGCGATTGTCGCCAGGAGCGGTGTCTCCGGCACAGCGCAAAAAATGGGCGTGGGGGAATTCGTCCAAGCCTGTAGGAGCGGGGCGACAGGGGCGTTGGGATAGGCAAACAGGGAAATTTTGAGTGCATTCGATTCAGGCGCTGTATCCAGGCTATGCCACCATTCGGTGTGAGCGGTGGGGTTTTGTGCAAACTCGTCGCGCGCCGTAAAGAGCCCGGCTTCACGCGGCAAGCCGCCGGTTTTGATTGAAAAGCCGGGGAAATAAAAGTACTTGGTCAGCGGCAACCGGGGATGGGGCGAGGCCATGCTGTGGCGATCTGCTACCCAGTCTTCCGCGCTGAGATATTCCAAATTGATCCAGACCGGTTTTACGGCTTGTGCCGCCATGGCGGCGATATACACATCGGGTAAATCACAGGCGAAGGCTTCGATCACGACATCCGCCGGGGGGGTATCGGCAAAGGGCGCGCGCCAGCGCAGAATATTTACGCCCTGGAGCGTTTGCTGGTCGTGTTGCGGGTCCAGTTGGGGCGCGA
>JAYVBU010000296.1:0-11587 GCA_043750335.1 Betaproteobacteria bacterium
GCCAATGGACACACCTCTAAAAATACTGCCATCGGCAAGAACAAGAATGGCGGGTAGGCGAGATGCTGACAAGATAGGGCTCCGAACGCTAGATACACAAAGAAGCGGGAAGACCGATGGGCCTATCCCGCTTCTTTATTTGACCGGATTATACCGTATTGTTACAGCGGCTTCAACGTAAGGCAGGCGCTAGCGGCGTGTGCGCGATAGAAGTGGAAAGATATAGCCGACGAAGCATTGCGCCTCTACGTCTGCAAACGCAAATGGGTGCAGGGGCCCCAACGAGCTATCAGATAGCAATGCTCTTCTCAATCACGTCCGAAACCCAAGCGTTCAAACTTTTACCGCTAGTCTCAGCGACCATAGCGGCGCGTGCGTGCAACCCCGGATCAAGCCGGAGGCGAAATTGGCCAGAATAGGGACGGTTTGGCTCCTGCTTCAGCTTCTTGCAGGTTTTAAGATAATCGTCAACGGCTTCACCAAAGGCTGCACGTAACTCTGCGACACTTTCCCCGTGGAAGCCGATCACATCGCGAATACCGACGATATGACCGACAAAGCATCCATCATCTTCACTGTATTCAACACGGGCTGAAAAGCCCTTGTAGGTCATCGCATTCATGGCTTCACTCCAATATTTTCAAGATATTGCCTAGCATCACGCACCTGATAAGGCTTCGCCTCTTTGGCTGGGTGCGGCCGATGGAAGGTTGCGATATGCCCACCCTTTTCAAATCGCACACGCGATCCTTTACCCTCAATCACCTGACAACCTATCGCAACTAAGAGCGTCTCAATCCGCCGCCATTCTAACGTTTTGGAAGCAGGGTCAGCATAGATAGCAGCCAATGTCTTCCGGTGCGTTGCGCTCATGCTTTTATGGTATCAACAAATGGAACCATGTCAAGCGCTAATTCTGATTTGACTGGGCTGCTATTGATGGGAATTGGTACAAAGGAAGGGCACTACGAATCTAGGCCTCGCTGTCTTTCGGCCTGGCTTTCTAATTGGGTGTGCGGCGCGGCCATTTCACTGCGCTGCAAGCCTGGCTTTGCGCGTAGCAATTCATGCTCTCCGCGCTGCGCCAATTTGCAGAAATTAGACCGACAAAAGCTAATCCGAGCAGGTGGACAAATCGCGGCACTCATGCACTCAACCCCGCAACCCCAACACATCTTGCATGTCAAACAGCCCACTGGACCTACCCGACAGAAATCGCGCCGCACGCACCGCGCCCGTGGCAAAGGTGGCACGGCTGGAGGCTTTGTGAGAAATTTCGATGCGTTCGCCTATGCCTGCGAACAGCACTGTGTGATCGCCCACGATGTCCCCGCCGCGAATAGTAGAAAAGCCGATAGTGGATGGATTGCGTTCGCCGGTCACGCCTTCGCGGCCATAGATCGCGCATTCATCCAAATTGCGCCCAGTGGCCGCGGCTACTACTTCGCCTAAGCGTAGTGCGGTGCCGGAAGGCGCATCAACCTTATGCCGGTGATGCGCTTCGATGATTTCGATGTCGTAGCCGTCATTTAATACCTGCGCCGCCTGTTCCAGCAACTTGAAAACGATGTTCACGCCCACACTCATATTCGGCGCGAACACGATGCCGATATCGCGGCTGGCATCGACGATTTGCTGTTTCTGCTGAGTGGTGAAGCCGGTGGTACCGATCACCAGATTGATTTTATTACTGCGGCAATAGGCTATATGCGCCAATGTGCCTTCGGGTCGGGTGAAGTCGATCAAGACGTGCGCGCCATCCAGCGTCGCTAGGCTATCGGTAATCAGCGTACCGCATGCTGCCCCGATTAACTCGCCTGCATCCTTGCCCATGAATGGGCTACCGGCACGATCCAGCGCAGCGGATAGACGCATATCCGGGGCTTGGCCGATAATTTCAATGAGTGTGCGGCCCATGCGGCCGGAGCTGCCTGCGATTGCGATATTTATCATTTAATTTTGAAACCACAGATGAACGCGGATGAACACGGATAAAAAACAGGTACACGCCCTAATCTGTGCTAATCCGTGTGTATCCGTGGTTGCAATCAGAACCCAACCGATTCCAACATCCGGCCAAAGAAGCCTTTCTCGTCACTCGGCGGAATAGGTGGCGCATTGGGATCAAATTTATCCAACACGATTTCGGTTACGGCCTTGGCTGGTTTGGCCACCTCTGCCTGTTTGTCTGCTTTGGTTGTTGCTGCTACATCGCCCGCTACGCGCGACAAGGCATCATTATCAAAAAACAAGGTGAGCTTGCGTTCTTCTTTTACCTCGCTGCCTTGCTTGAGGAGATAAACATAATCCCAGCGGTTAGCGTGAAACATATCGGTAATTGGCGGCGAGCCGAGAATGAAGCGCACCTGCGCTTTGCTCATGCCTGGGCGCAGTTTCGACACCATTTCTTGCGTGATGGCGTTGCCTTGCTGGATTGTTACCTTGTAGGGCTCGGGCATATAGGACGTAATCGGCTCGATGGAACAAGCTGAAAGTAACAAAAAAAACAGGGGAGCAAGCGTGCGCATGGGGAAAAATCCTTATTAGTCTTGGCATTATAACGTAGCCAACTGGGCTTTGGCATCGGTCGTTCAAAGCCGTATCATAGGCGACTCTGCCAACCACGTAATCTTGCTGAATGCGCGAAAAAATATTATGAGTGACCCGATCGAACTCAAAAACGTCGGCCTGAAAGCCACGCTACCCCGACTGAAAATATTGGGCCTGTTTGAAACCAGCGACCAGCGCCATCTCAGCGCCGAAGATATCTATCGCGTTCTCGTCACCGAGCACGAGGACATTGGCCTCGCCACCGTTTACCGCGTACTCACCCAATTTGAACAAGCCGGGCTATTGATCCGCCACCATTTCGAAAGTGGTAAAGCCGTATTCGAGCTCAACCAAGGCGGCCATCACGACCACTTGGTTTGCCTGAACTGCGGTCGGGTGGAAGAGTTTTTCGATTCCGAGATCGAAAAGCGTCAGGAAAGAATCGCTAAAGAACGCGGCTTCACAATACGCGAGCATTCTCTGTATTTATATGTGGATTGTGCAAAGCCGAGTTGCCCGCACAAAAATTAGTGCCGCGCCAACATCTCCGCTGCGTGCGCGCGCGTTTTCTCGGTAATCTCCACTCCGCCCAACATGCGCGCTATTTCTTCCACGCGCGCTTGCTTATCCAGTGGCTCAATTCGCGACAAGGTCGCGCCTTTGACGGTCTCTTTGACTACGCGCAAGTGATGGTGGCCCTGTGTGGCGACTTGCGGCAGGTGGGTGATGCATAACACTTGGTGATGCGATCCGACGTCTTTCAATAAAGCGCCGACGATCTCCGCTACGCCGCCGCCAATACCGACATCGACCTCATCGAAGATCAGCGTAGGCACGGCGGCCACGTCGAGTGTGGCGACTTGAATCGCTAAGCTGATACGCGACAATTCGCCGCCTGACGCGACTTTGGCTAAGGGCTTCGGGCTCATGCCTGCATGTGCGGCGACCAGGAACTCGACATTCTCATGGCCATAGCCAGCGCCTTCGGGTACAGGCGTTAGCGCCACGTCGAACACCCCCCCGGCCATGGCAAGTTGCTGCAAGGTCGCGCTGACTTTTTGGCTGAGCTTCTTGCCTGCCAGTTTGCGTCCGGCGCTAAGTATTTTTGCCAGGTCGTCGAAATGAGCTTTTGCGGTCAACTCTTTATGCACGAGTGCAGCCGGGTCGGCGCACTCTATCAACGTGGCAAGGCGGCTATTCGCGCGCGCTAATAGTTCGGGCAACTGTTCCGGCGACACGCGAAATTTACGCGCTGTGGCGTGAATCGCCGAAAGCCGTTGTTCGCATTCATTTAGCCGCGCCGGATCGAGATCGAGGCGCTGCATATAGTGGTTAAGACTGTGCGCCGCTTCCTGCAATTGGATGTCGGCAGGCTCCAACGCATCTAGTGTTTCTTTGAGGCCCGCATCGTACTCGCGCAACTGATTTAATTTGGCAATTAAAGCGCCCAGTTGGGTAATGAGCGAGTTGTCGCTCTCGGACAACACTTCAACACCGTAGCGCGCACCATCAATCAGGCTCGCGGCATGCGTAAGACGCGCATGTTCGGTTTGCAGCCCCTGCCACTCGTCCGGCGTAAATTGCAAAGCGGCAAGTTCTTTGGCGCGCCATTCCAAGTCTTCTCGCTCGTGTTGCAACGCTTCGGCATCGCGCGCTCCCGCTTCGCGCTGGTGCTTTAGTTCCTGCCAGACTTTGTAAGCATCTTGCACTTGGCGCGATTGATCGGATAAACCGCCATAGCTATCGAGCAAGGCGCGTTGCGCCACAGCGCGCAGCAGCGATTGGTGGGCATGCTGACCATGGATATCCACCAGCCACTCGCCCGCTTCGCGCAATTGCGTGAGCGTTGCGGCATGGCCATTGATAAAAGCGCGCGAGCGGCCACCGCTATCGACTACACGCCGCATGAGGCAGATGCCTTCATCGCCCGCGAGATCATTTTCCACGAGCCAGGCTTGTAAGGATTTAAGTTTGGAGAGATCAAACTGCGCGGCAATTTCGGCGCGTTCGCAACCGGCGCGCACCACGCTGGCCTCGCCCCGATCACCCAGCACCAAGGCCAGCGCGTCAATTAAGATCGACTTACCCGCGCCGGTTTCGCCCGTGAGTACGCTGAAGCCCGGCGCGAATTCAAGCTCGACGCGATCAACGATGACAAAGTCTTTGACGGAGAGATGGAGTAGCACGAATTATTTATTCCAGCTTGGGCAAGGCATGCCTCGCCCCTACAAAAAGGTTTTCCCTGACGCCCGATTCACAGCTTCTCACCCCAATGCAATTTTTGCCGCAGCATGTCGTAATAGCTGTGCCCGCGCGGACGAAGCAAGGTGAGGGAATGCGTCGTGCGCCGCACGCGCACCCTATCGCCGACTTTCAACTCTAAACGGCGCTGGCCGTCAAAATTGGCGTTGCAATCGTCGGCGCGAATCACCAGCACTTCGATTTCTGAATGGCTGTTGACGGCGATGGGCCGATTGCTCAAGGTATGTGGGCAGATCGGCACCAGCACCATGGCTTCTAGCGTCGGATGCAAAATGGGGCCGCCTGCGGAAAGCGCATAGGCCGTCGAACCCGTCGGCGAGGCAATCACCAAACCGTCCGAGCGTTGGCTGTAAACGAATTGGCCGTCGATAAATACTTCGGTTTCAATCAAGCGCCCGGTCGCGCCCTTGCTCACCACCACATCATTGAAAGCGCGCGCATGAAACACGGCTTCGGCCTCATTGGCGCGTTCGACGGAGACATCCAACAAGAAACGATTCTCGCTGGTATATTCGCCGTCCAGAATCTCCCCCAGGGTTTCGGTCATGGTATCCACCGACACATCGGTGAGAAAACCCAAGCGGCCCTGATTGACGCCGACCACGGCCACGTCATAGTCAGCCAGGATGCGCGCAACGTTGAGCATGGTGCCATCACCACCCAACACGATCACTAAATCCGCCACATTGCCGATATCAACCAAGCGTGCCGATTCAAAACCAGGGATGCCCATGCGATCAGCGGTTTGTACCGTAATCAATACTTTGCAGCCACGCTTCTCCAAATACTCGGCAAGGCGAATGATGGGGCCGCTGATTTCTTGCGTATTGTATTTGCCGACAAGGGCAACGGTTTTAAAAGGGAAATGCATATTGCGTGAAATTATAGCCTTGGCGGACGATAACTTCATAAAATTCCGAAAATCCGTACAATGAGCCCCATGTTGGATAAACGCGCACAACTACTGCTGAAGACCCTGGTCGAACGCTACATCACCGAAGGCCAGCCGGTCGGATCACGTACGCTGTCCAAGTATTCGGGCTTGGATTTAAGCCCCGCCACTATCCGCAATGTGATGGCAGACTTGGAGGAGATGGGCTTTATCGCCAGCCCGCACACCTCCGCCGGACGCATCCCCACCACGCGCGGCTATCGGGTGTTTGTCGATACCTTGCTCACGGTGCAATCGCTCCCGTCAGCCGATATACGCCAATTCGAAAGCCAGTTGGATGCATCTGACCCACAGCGACTCATCGCTTCCGCCTCGCGTCTATTGTCCGATTTGACCCAATTCGCGGGCATCGTCGTCGCCTCCAAGCGCAGCAATGCGATTCGCCATATCGAGTTTTTGAATCTTTCCGAGCGACGCATTTTAATGATTTTGGTTTCTACCGACGGCTCGGTGCAAAACCGCATACTCCTCTCGAATGAAATCTACACCGCTACCGAACTCACCGAAGCCGCGAATTTTTTCAACCAACATTACACCGGTCGCGCGCTAGAAGAAGCCAAAAACAACATTCACAACGAATTAAAGCAACTACGCCAAGACATGACCGGGCTCATGAGCGCCGCACTCGAAGCCGGGGCCGAAACCCAGGAGCAATACGTCATCACCGGCGAGGGCAAACTGCTCGACGTGCACGAACTCTCCAGCAATATGGACCAGCTACGCAAACTGTTCGCTCTGTTCGAACAAAAAACCCAATTGATGCAGCTACTCGCCGTCGGCCAACAAGGCGAAGGCGTACAGATTTTTATCGGCGGCGAATCCGGCGCAATGCCGCTAGATGAATGCAGCGTGGTTTCCGCACCGTATGAAGTCAACGGCCAAGTCATCGGCACCGTCGGCGTAATCGGGCCGACACGCATGGCTTATGATCGGGTGATCCCGATTGTAGATATCACCGCCAAATTGCTGTCGAGCGCACTTTCGTATCATTAAAAAAGGAAAAGATTAGCCACGGATGAACACGGATACACACCGATAAGACCTTAGTTTATCTGTGTTCATCCGTGTGCATCCGTGGTTCCAACATTCTAATGCCCTACACACCCGAACCACCTTATTCCCACGGCACGATCCCCAAAGTCGGCGTACTGCTGCTGAATCTTGGCACCCCAGACGCACCCACCGGCGCAGCGGTACGGCCCTATTTAAAACAATTTTTATCCGACCCGCGCGTGATCGAGATTCCGCGCCTGCTGTGGTGGCCGATTCTTAATCTCATCATCCTCAATACGCGCCCAAAAAAATCTGCCCATAAATACGCACAGATTTGGACTAAAGAAGGCTCGCCGCTACTCGTACACACCCGCACCCAAGCCAAAATGCTACAAGGCTATCTGGGCGAGCGTACGCGCACACCGCTGGTGGTCGATTTTGCTATGCGCTACGGCACGCCCAGTGTGGCGAGCGTAATCGACAAGCTCAAGGCACAAGGCTGTGATCGTATTCTGGCGATTCCGCTTTATCCTCAATACGCGGCCAGCTCAACCGCCAGCGCCATGGACGCCGTATTCGCCGCACTCGCAACATCGCGCAACATGCCCGCGCTGCGCTGCGTCAAACACTATCACGATGATCCCGGCTACATCGCGGCGCTAACGCAAAGCGTACAAGACTACTGGCAACAAAATGGCCGCCCGGACAAGCTAGTGATGAGCTTCCACGGCGTACCGCGCTTTTCGCTCGACCGCGGCGACCCCTATCACTGCGAATGCCAAAAAACCGGGCGTCTGCTGGCCGAGCAGTTGGGGCTCAAACCCGAACAATTTATGATTACCTTCCAATCGCGCTTCGGGCGCGCAGAATGGCTAAAACCTTACACCCAGTCCACCTTAGAAGAACTCGGTAAACAAGGCACACAACGCGTTGACGTAATCTGCCCCGGCTTCGTGGCCGATTGCTTGGAGACGCTAGAAGAAATCGCGATGGAATGCCGCGCCGCATTTATCGCTGCGGGGGGTAAGACCTTTAACTACATTCCCTGCTTGAACGAACGCCCAGATTGGATTCGCACGCTATCCAACATTGCGCTGACCCATCTGCAAGGCTGGCTAAGCGACGACCCCACGCAACTCAAGCAAGCCGCCGAACTATCGCGTACCCGCGCGCTGGGCCTGGGTGCAAAAAAATAAAAACTCAATTTCTAAACTGCCCGCTCCCAATCTTGCATCCGCAAGCCAATCACCCGCCCGAATTCACCTATGTTATGCGTCACCAGCACAGCGTCGTGTGCGCGCGCGATAGCGGCGATCAATAAATCGTTGGGGCCGATTGGTTTGCCTTGCGCCAGCAGATCGGTACGAATCAATGCGTAGTGCTCCGCGCACAGATCGTCAAAGGGCAAACTATCCAAGGGCGCAAAAAAAACCTTCAGCCGTTGCAGGTTTTCTTCTACCCGCGCGCTGCGACGCGCACCGAATAGCAACTCGGCCTTGACCACGCTGCACAAGGCGATGTCGGAGGGCGCATGCGCGCGAAACTGCGCCAAGATTCCCGGGTGCGCCTCATTCAGCAGCCGAATGCATACATTCGTATCCAGCAGATACACTACTTCAACTCCGCACGCGCCTCAAATTCGCCTTGTGGCGGGCGCGCCAGCGGCTCGCCCTGCCATTGGCCGAATACTTGCTCGAAATACCCCGCTGGCCATTGGCTCGGCTGCCCGGCTTCCTGTTTCACCAGATTGGCCAGATAGCGGGAAAGCGGCAACTGGGCCTGGTTTGCCTTATTTCGTATCTGTTCTTCCAGCTCGTCCGTTACGTAAAAATGTAATTGCGCCATTTACTTACCCTAACATATATGTGTTATATGTGTTTATCCTAGTGTGCATCTAAGCCTGCGTCAAGCTATAGAACTATCTGACTATTTTTATAGTCCCTACTTGAAACACAGAAATACACCTCCATTTGCCTCAAAGACTTTGGAGGAAAGCATGTCGAATCAAGAATCTAGCCCAGCTAACGAAACACCCCAAACCACCCCTGAGACCGAGGTGATGCCCAGCATGGACGAAATGCTCCAAGCGGCTGAACGCAAGGCACAGGAGCACTACGACGCCTGGATGTATGCCAAGGCCGAGACGGAAAATATCCGTCGTCGAGGCTATGACGAGGCCGACCGCGCGCGTAAATTCGCCGTGGAAGGCTTTTCCAGCGCGTTGTTGGCAGTAAAAGATGCCTTGGAAGCAACGCTCGCGGTCGAAAATGCCAATCTGGAGAATTTGCGTAGCGGGGTCGATCTGACCTTGAAACAACTGAGCACTGTATTCACCAAATTCAATGTTCAGGAGATCAACCCCATGGGCGAAAAGTTCGACCCGCATAAACATCAGGCCATGGCCATGCTGGAGGCCGATGCTGAGCCCAATACCGTGGTGATGGTGATGCAAAAAGGTTATAGCCTGAATGAGCGCATCCTGCGCCCGGCGCTGGTGTCGGTGGCTAAGGCCAAAGACGCTTGAAATAAACCACTGCCGCCCCATTTACAGAACAAGTCATTACTTTTTTAGAGGAATTTCATCATGGGTAAAATTATTGGTATCGACCTTGGCACCACGAACTCCTGCGTTTCCATCATGGAGGGTGGCAAGCCTAAGGTGATCGAAAATTCAGAAGGCACACGCACCACGCCCTCTATCGTTGCCTATACCGAAGACGGCGAAGTGCTGGTCGGCGCATCGGCCAAGCGCCAAGGTATTACCAACCCGCAAAACACGCTGTTCGCGGTGAAGCGCCTGATCGGTCGCCGCTTCGACGAACCCATGGTGAAAAAAGACATCGACTTGGTGCCTTACTCTATCGTCAAAGCCGACAACGGCGACGCGTGGGTGGAAGTACGCGGCAAAAAAATGGCACCGCCGGAAATTTCGGCCCAAGTGCTCCGCAAAATGAAAAAGACCGCAGAAGATTATCTGGGTGAAGAAGTCACCGAGGCTGTCATCACCGTGCCCGCTTACTTCAATGACTCACAACGCCAAGCCACCAAAGACGCGGGCAAAATCGCCGGGCTGGAGGTCAAGCGCATCATCAACGAGCCGACCGCTGCTGCGCTGGCGTTTGGTCTGGACAAAAAAGAAGGCGACCGCAAAATTGCCGTGTATGACCTGGGCGGCGGTACGTTTGATATCTCGATTATCGAAATTGCGGAAGTCGAAGGCGAGCATCAATTTGAGGTGCTCTCCACCAACGGCGACACCTTCCTGGGCGGCGAAGATTTTGACCAGCGCGTGATCGACTATCTGGCGGACGAATTCAAGAAAGAACAAGGCATCGACCTCAGAAAGGACATGCTCGCGCTGCAACGTCTGAAAGAAGCAGCGGAGAAAGCCAAGATCGAGTTGTCTTCGGCGCAACAAACCGAAGTGAATCTACCCTACATCACGGCGGATGCTTCTGGCCCGAAACACTTGAACGTGAAAATCACCCGCGCCAAATTCGAAAGTCTGGTGGAAGAATTGATCCAGCGCACCATCGGCCCATGCCAGATGGCGATCAAAGATTCGGGCATTAAAGTCACCGATATCGAAGATGTCATCCTGGTCGGCGGCATGACGCGCATGCCGCTGGTACAAGAAAAGGTAAAAGAATTTTTCGGCAAGGAGCCGCGCCGTGACGTGAATCCGGACGAAGCCGTGGCCGTGGGCGCGTCGATCCAAGGCGGCGTGTTGCAAGGTGAAGTCAAAGACGTGCTGCTGCTCGACGTGAGCCCGCTCTCGCTCGGCATTGAAACCCTGGGCGGCGTGATGACCAAGCTGATCCAAAAAAACACCACCATCCCGACCAAAGCGCAGCAAGTATTCTCCACGGCAGATGACAATCAGACCGCAGTAACCATCCACGTGCTGCAAGGCGAGCGCGAAATGGCCACGGCGAATAAGAGCCTGGGGCAATTCAACCTGGGCGACATTCCGCCCTCACCGCGCGGCATGCCGCAGATCGAAGTCACCTTCGACATCGACGCCAACGGCATCCTGCATGTATCGGCCAAGGACAAAGCCTCAGGCAAAGAAGCCAAGATCACGATCAAAGCAAACTCCGGCTTATCGGATGAAGAAATCCAGAAAATGGTGCGCGATGGCGAAGCGAATGCAGAAGAAGATAAGAAGCAACGCGCGTTGGTCGATGCGCGCAATCAATGCGACGGCTTGATTCATTCGGTTAAAAAAACGCTCGCCGAGCAAGGCGATAAAGTCAGCGCCGAAGATAAAGCTTCAATTGAAGCCGCGATCAAGGATGCTGAAGAAGCGCTCAAATCCAACGACCGCGAAACCATCGACGCCAAGATGCAAGCCTTGGGCACGGCCTCGCACAAACTGGCCGAGCAGATGCAGGCGCAAGCAAGCGCACAACAAAGCGCGGGTAACCCGGCCGGTGCAGAAGGCAAAAAAGACGAAGATGTTGTCGATGCCGAGTTTGAAGAAGTAAAAGATACGAAGTAAGCGGTAAGCAGGAAGCGGTGCGCGGGAAAACCCGCCGCCGCTTTTTTGCGTTTACTGCTCACTGCTCACCGCTACCCGCTGACCAAAAGCGAATACATGACAAAACGTGACTATTACGAAGTGCTGGGCGTCAACCGCGACGCATCGGATGACGACATTAAAAAGGCGTACCGCAAACTCGCCATGAAGCATCATCCGGATCGCAATCCGGACAGCAAAGAATCTGAAGAAAAATTCAAAGAAGCGAAGCTTGCTTACGAAGTTTTGTCAGACGCCAATAAGCGCGCGCAGTACGACCAGTTCGGGCATGCCGGGATGGAAAACGGTGC
>JAYVBU010000297.1:0-5315 GCA_043750335.1 Betaproteobacteria bacterium
GCCCCGGCCTGATACACCAAGCGCGGCCCTGTTGAATAATCCGTGCGCGTATTGCTTGGTAGCGTGATCGCCGTGTCGGCAAAGAAACCGCCGATGACCAGTTCTTCCAGCAGGGCTTCGTAATCCGCTGCGCCCCGGCTGTTGGGGGCGTGTTCGAAAATCGTTTTATTCAAGGCTGGGCTCTCGGCCACGCTGACATTTTCGGCGATGGTGGTGGCGCACAAATCCTCCCCGAATTTTGTCTGTGCTTGCGCTAGGATTTGGCGCGTCATTTTGCGTCGCTTGTCGAATCGTGTGAGTAGGTAGCGGCGTGGCAGGCGTTTTTTTAATACTTGCTCCAGCGCTTTTAAGGTTTTTTCAACTTGCAGCGCGCCATTCAAAGATAAAAAGTCAGTCGAGATGGGGATGATGACCAGATCGCAGGCGAAGAGGGCGTTTAAGGACAACACACCGAGCATCGGGCAGCAGTCGATCACGATGGGTGCATTGTCAAAGTGCATGGCGCTAGCGTTTAGGCCAGTCGCCAAACGCGTCACCACGTTATAACCCTTGCCGAAGAGGGTGTCTGCTTTTGCCAGATCGAGATGCGAGGGGATGATGCGGCCAATATTTGCGGCTGGCCGTATCAACTCGGCGAGCGGGCGCGTTTTGAGATAAAAACTGAAAATGCTGTCTTCGCTCGATTCGACTGTGCTATCGGTGATGAGCGTGAGATGCGCTTGCGGGTCGAGGTCGATCAGTAAAGGCGGGCATTTTGCGCGCGCAAGGGCTGCGCCCAGATTTAAGCTGGTGGTGGTTTTGCCGACCCCCCCTTTTTGATTGAATACCGTCACGACTACCATAATTTGCGCCTCCTGTGTCTGGCTTCAGGATAGCGCCAGAATACATAAATCGCAATAATTTCGGAATCTTATAAACGAAAGTTAATGTAATAAAGTAAATCTCTGTGTTATTTTTCTTGTTCCAGGTAGATTTGCTAATCGAATGTGCTAAAAATAACCTAATGTCATAATTCGCGCTAGGCGCGGACTGTTTCGTTCGATAACACATTTGGAAGGTGCTGATGGCAATAGGGAATAAGCAAGACCAAGGGTGTTTCGCTGATGTTGCTGAGGCGCTACGCGAAGCTAAGCCACGCACCCTGCTCGCAATTGGGCCGCATGCGGATGCAGTATTTGCAAACTATGTACTTTCAAATCCCGATGCGGTGTTAACGCATCTGAGTGATGCCGATTGTCTGGAGCGCATCAAGACAGCGGGTTGTTTCGATTTTGTGTTTGTTGCCGGGGCGCTGGAATTCATGCCCAAGCGCACGGCGAGTATGTTGCTGGCGAGTTTGCGCGATGTACACGCCAAGCAGCTGTACGCCTTGACGCCTATTGGCAAGGCTTGGTTAAAACACAGTAGTTTTTGGGATTACAACGAGCTTCTGGGGTTCGGCCTAGAGCGGGTGAATGTGTACGCCGAAAACGGGTTGCCGATCGCCTTGCTTAAATTCGATGTGCGTACTTATAAAAGCACGCCGGAATGGCTAAACAGCAAGTATTGGGCGCGTCCGGAGCTGTGGAATAAATATTAATTCGTAAGGTATGTTCAACAAAGGCCGCAGCGGTTCGCGCTATTTACTTTGGTCGATTTGCCGTGCTAACTGCTCTGTTTCGCGGACGAAAGCGTCAAGCGTTTTTTCCGGCACGAAGCGAAATTGTGCGGGCTTCAGCTCTGGGGGATAAGTCAGGGTGTCGTTAAAATCCAAATCTTGGACGTAAGTTGTGAAGCCAGAAAGCGCGACCAGCACACTTGCTATCGTGCCCGCAAATAGACCGATGCGCCTAGGTGCGAGCAGCGTCGCAAAGCGCAAATGACCGTACAGTACCAAGGCAATCATGCAGCCGAACAGTGCGTGAAATATCAGCTCCGCGCTTAATTCCGCAGAAAATCCAAACGCGTAATATTCAACCAAGGTATCGACCACAAAAAAGCCAATCACGGCTAGACAAGCGATCACCGCGTGCGAGACATATGCCGTGTGATGTGCAAAAACGCGGCTGAAGATGGCCCACATACCCGCCCAGAGCGGCACCAGGATGGCGATCTCAAGCGACTCCAAAAACAACTTGCTGGGTTTTATTTGCTGCGCGGACAATTGGTAGGCATGCAAGCCGAGTATTGCCAGCAACAGCAAACTCAATAGCGTCAACATCCATCCGCTGTTAAAAAAGCGCGTCATGCGGCTATGCGTGAGTGTGTCAATGCGGGTGGGTGCGCTGAGAAAACCAGGCCGACGTACCCGCACCAAAGTGTGGCCGAATTGCAGTAGGGTATCGGGGCTTAACGGCAGCTGTTTAATCGGTTTGAATATGGGCAATAAATAAGTGCCATTGTCCGAATCGAGGTCATGGATCGTTGCCAGCCCGGCTTCATCGAGCGTGATCTGCGCGTGATGCGGCGAGACAAACTCATCGTTTAAAATCATATCGCAGTCGTAGTCGCGCCCGATGACGGCAGGAAAATGCGTCAGGCGAATGCGTTCCTGCACTTTGCCGGATTTATCCAAAACCTCCAGGACAATTAGGGGTTCCATCGAAAGCTGCCTAAGTAGCGTTTGGTAAAGCGCGTTGCGTTGTCGGCGGAGACGCCCGCCAGCACCAGCGTGGTTTGTACGCCGCGATAGTTTTCATTCAAGGTGGCGGCTTTCAATACGGCATCGTATAAACCGGGTAGTTGTTTGTATGCCCGCAGGCACAAGGCCGCTTTAAAGCTTACGCCGTTGCTTTTGATGAAATCGGTGTGGCACGTGAATTTAGTCACATCTTCTTGTGCTGCGTGCAGCCCAGGGTAATTGGCGTTGAACTGCGCTTGATACAGGTTGTAGAAGCGGAAGCGGTTGAGCTGTTTTCCCGCCAGCCATTGATGTTGGAAATGGACGATGCCGGTGGTCAAGGTGCGCGAAGCATATAAGTCGTCCTCCGACGAACATTCTTGCTGCGCCTGATCGAAGCGGTTTTCTGGGGACTGTTGAGAATCACCCCAACATTTCATGAAGCCGGCCAAGCGGCTAGGTACTTGATATTGGCCGAGTTGGCTGGTCGTGAACGGTGCGCCCATGATTTGGTTCATATACGCCGCTTGGTTCGCGATCAACTGGTCACGCAGGCGCAACTGGGCGGCGGCCGGGGTGAGTGGTTTGGCATCGTGTGCGCGCCGGATCAGGCTGTGTACATATTTAGCGGGCACTAAAAAACTGACTTGATTGCCGGCGGTGGCGACATTTACACCGACCACGCGGCCATTGCTCAAGACCGCCGGGCCACCGCTCATGCCGGGATTGATCGAACCGGTGAAATGAATTTTTTCATAGAGAGATTGTTCCAGCAGGCCGTTGTAAGTGCCCTCGACAATGGTAAAGCCCAAGTCGAACGGTGTGCCGATGGAAAAAACGCGCATGCCCGTCGGTAGCGCGCCAGTGTGTAAATCAAAAGGCTGTGGTTGGGGCAGATTTGATCTCACCAGCGCCAGATCATGTACTGCATCGAAATCAATCAGCTCAAGTGTGCCCAGCTTGCCGTCTGCGCCGAGAATCTCGCCACGATATTGACTACCCTGTTGCACCAAATCGGCGATGACATGATAGTTAGTGACGATTAGCCCGTCGGGCGTTGCCACGAAACCAGAACCCATGCTCGCCTTTGCGCCGCTGTCCGCCACCAGGATGCGTACTTGCACGATGCGGTTTTGATAGCGGCGAAAAATGTCTTCAGTCGCGGCATTTGCCGCGTGGTTGAATACCAAAAAAAGGAGGCAGGTCAGAAAAGATCGCATGGGGAGCCAGCATTCTACCGGCATGATGCTTCAGACGCTATTCGGCCCATTATAGGGCCCATCTGAAAGCGATGATTCAAACGCGCACCAGCATGAGGCGTCGCACCTGCTTTGTGCACCACAAATAAGCGCGCACTTATATTCAATTCCGAATAAATAAATATAAGCAATTGAAATGGTTATAAAAATCATGATGGCACAGGCCTTGCATTAAAGAGGGCAACAAAAAGCGATCCTTAAAGGTTAGTTTCAATGCATTTGCTTGAGTCCGTAACAGGAAGCCCAGCATGAGCTACACCGCCTATCTAAAAGAAATAGGCCGTGGCCCGAATGGCGGTCGCCCATTAAATGAAGGCGATGCAAACCATGTTATGAGCGCGATGCTGGATGGCGGTGTGCCTGATCTTGAGCTAGGCGGTTTGTTGACGGCGCTGCGTATGAAAGGCGAGACGTTGGACGAATTGCTCGGCTTCTATCAGGCATTGGATAAACGCATTTACAAATTGGCTCCCCCAGCGGGTGGGCCGCGCCCCGTGGTGATCCCCACCTACAACGGGGCGCACTACCAAGCCAATCTCACCCCCTTAATCGCCCTATGGCTCAAGCAATTTGGCGTACCGGTGTTGCTGCATGGCGAGTTGGAGGGGCATGGCGGCGTCGCGACCATCCATGTGCTGCGCGAGCTGGGTATTTTGCCTTGCGCCACGCTCACACAAGTAGAAACGCGGCTTGCCAATGATCGCATCGCCTTCGTGCCGACGAGTGCATTGAACGCGGGTTTGGCGTCTTTGCTCAATGCGCGCAGCCGCCTGGGTGTACGCAATAGCGCGCATACCTTGGCCAAACTGATCGACCCATTTAATGGCGCGGGGCTGCGTCTTATCAGCACAAGCCATCCCGCTTATTTGCAGTTGATTGCGGATTTTTTGGTGGCCACCGGCTTTGACGCTTTGCTCTTGCGCGGCACGGAAGGGGAGCCCTACGCGAACCCCCAGCATCGCCCAGAGTTACGTTTTTACCGAAGCGGCGAGTCGCGCGTGCTGTTTGAAGCTGAAGCTGTCTCGATCAAAAGCCTGTCATTGATTCCAGATTCGTCTGATGCGGTGACGACCGCACGTTGGATCAAACGCGTTTTGGCGCGTGAGATATCCGCTCCGCTGCCCTTGGTAAACCAACTGGCTTGCTGCTTGTATGCATCGGGCTACTCGCAAGACTTCAATCAAGCGAAGGCAATTGCCGCAGTAGAAACAGGTAGCTTGGCTGCGGCGTAGGAGAAAAAGATGAAAGGCAATGGACAGGATTAACAGGATTTACAAGATTCAAACTTGAAAAGCCTTTCCTGTTAATGCTGAAAAATCCTGTAAATCCTGTCTATTTGGGTTAGATTTTTGATGCAACAGAAACGCACTTGGAGCAAACAATGAAACGCATGAAATTAGTGATGGTCGGCAATGGCATGGCGGGCGTACGTACGCTGGAGGAGGTGCTCAAGCTGG
>JAYVBU010000298.1:0-2368 GCA_043750335.1 Betaproteobacteria bacterium
CACGACGCGAATACCCAGCACCGCAAATGGCGTCCGATGCTTCGCTGCATAGTCATGTAGCGGTTTCATTTTTTTCGCTTCGAGGGTTTTTCTGCCAACGTTTTTTTCGCCGGTTCTTTTTGGGAAATAACGCCACGGTAAAACTGCACGGCATCATCTTTAAAGCCCGCGCGTTCTAATGCGGCGACGGCGCGCTGCAACGCCTGCGTCGCCAACAGATCAGGCGCGCGTAAATCACTTTTCAACACCGCCTGTGCGTAATAGTCCGCAGCGCTTAGCGTGTCTTCGCGCGCTTCCAAGATACGGCCAGCGCTGAAATACAACTTGCGTAGCGCCGACTCCGGCAGCCCCCCCGCCGTGCGCGTGAGCAGCTGGTCCAATTGCGATGCGGAAATCCTTTCACCCCATACATTGGAATTAAAGAGCCGCACTGCCGCCTCATCCAACTGTGCGTTGAGCAATGCCGCATAGAGTCGGCTGAGCGCCATTTCGCGTACCCCCATACTCGCCCCCTGCTGCGCGACATATGCAAACAACGCGCGCGCACCCAGCGCATCACTCGCCTCAGCGCGCAGGGCCAACTCCAACCACGAGGCATCGTCGCCTTGCAATAACTGCGCGCGATTGCCCAGCACCTGCGCTTCTTTCTGATAGGCGCGCCATAACTGCACAGGTGTTTGCTCATCCGCATTGGGCAGCCCCAATAATTGCTCGTAGGCGCTAAGCTGCAAGCGATCATCTTTGAGCATTTCAGCGCCATCCGCGATAAGCGCAGCATAGGCCGTGGCTGCGGGTTGTTTTTGCAAGATGCTGCGCGCTTGCGCCATCGCGGCTTCCGGCGAGATCAAGCCTACCTTCATTTGCACGGCCAGCTTCACAGGACCCGCAGAATCTAGCTCAGGCAACCAAGTCATGGCCTCGGTCGCACGCGCTTCACGCAACAAGCCTTGGGCAAATTCTGCCGCCACCTCTTTCGGCAACGGTGGAAAATCCTGTTGATAACGCAGCATGGCGCGATACGCGTCATCGGCTTGATGGTCTATGAGGTAGGAACGAATCACCAAGCGCCGCGCCCATTGATGATCGGTGGGATTAAGATCGAATTGCCAAATCAATCTTGCGAGCAAAGCCCGCGCGGCAAAGCCCTGCTGCATTTCTAGACGCGCCCAGGCCGCATGCCCCAAGTATTTTTGTTGAAATTCGCGCGGTGCATTGGGCGGATAGCGTTTCACGCGCTCAACAATCTCGGCCGAACGTTGGGTCTCTGAGAGCAGGGTCAAACGCAACGATTCCCAATCGTACCAAGCGGCCCCTTCCAGCTTCTCGGGCTGATCGCGCACAACCCGTGCATACGCCAATTGCGATGCGCCAGCCAGATATAAATTTTGTGCGACCGACAGGGAATCGGCTGCCGACACAAACACAGAAAAAGAAATTAGGCTGAAGAAAATGAGCGTGCGCATGGCCTTATTCTACCCGCCAAAAAACAAAAACGGGCGACACTTGGTCGCCCGTTTTTAGCCTGCACAAAGCCGTCTTTACTGCGCGACGACTTCTTTGCGCGCAGTAAGCTTTTCTTTGATCCGCGCCGATTTTCCGGAACGCTGACGCAGGTAATAAAGCTTAGCGCGGGCAACCGCACCTTTGCGCTTCACTTCGATGCTGGCAACCAGGGGGGAATAGGTTTGGAACGTACGCTCCACGCCTTCACCAGAGGAAATTTTACGCACCATGAAGGCCGAATTCAGGCCACGGTTGCGTTTGGCGATGACGACACCTTCAAACGCTTGCAAGCGCTCGCGCGTTCCCTCTTTCACTTTGACTTGCACCACGACGGTGTCGCCCGGCGCAAAAGTGGGGATGGTCTTGCCCAGGCGGGCGATTTCTTCGTTTTCAAGCTGTTGAATCAGGTTCATGGTGATACTCCTATTTCCGTCGTACCGTATCAAAACGGCTCAATCAAATTTTTGTTCGCGTTTCACTTCTTCCAACAAGCGCGCTTCCTCTTTGGAGAGCGTGCGATGTTCCAACAGCTCTGGGCGACGTGCCCAGGTTCGCGTCAGCGCTTGTTTTAAACGCCACTTGCGAATCTCTGCATGATGCCCCGACATCAATACCGGCGGTACAGGCATGCCTTCATAAACTTCTGGTCGCGTGTAGTGAGGCGTATCGAGCAAACCATTCACGAATGAATCTTCTGCCGCCGAATCTACATGCCCCAAGGCACCGGGAACATGACGCACAATCGCATCAATCACCACCATCGCCGCCAACTCACCGCCTGACAATACATAATCACCGATAGAGAGCTCGCTATCCACCTGACGCTGAATCAAGCGTTCATCCACGCCTTCGTAACGCCCCGCCA
>JAYVBU010000299.1:0-5297 GCA_043750335.1 Betaproteobacteria bacterium
ATGGCGGAGCCGCGCCAATTCGGGTGCGCGATGTCCGCCACGGCGGCAGAAAGATTCGGATACAACAGCGCCATACCTAAACCGGTCACTGCGGCAGACGCAACCCACGCGGATACTTGCTCGCTTGGCAACATCATCGCCACCCCCGCCGCACATAGCCACATGCCCCACACAATGGGTTTTTTACGACCGATGCGATCTGACAACTTGCCGGTAAAAAATTGCGAGCCACCCCACACGAATCCATACACGCCCACCACCCATCCGATTTGCGTGAGACTCAAACCACGTTCGAACAAATAAACCGGATACGCCACCCATATCAAAGCATCGACGAACTTTTCCACCAACCCGGCTTGGCTTAAAGCCGCCATGCGCTTATCGCGCCAAGTCATAAGCGCGAACACTTCCCAGGTCGTGGGATTATCGGACATATTTACTGGGTAGCGCGGTACGGGGCCGCTGCTTTGACCCGCAGCGTGACGCGCGCCTTCTGCTTTTGCCCAGGGCAAGGTCTCGCGCACCCAGATGCTGGTTAAAACCAAAGCACTCGATATCACCGCCGCACCAAACACGAATAAACCCATGCGCGGCCCAAGCGCAGTGGCGAGATATGCAGTAACAATGCCCGCCACCGCGACGCCGACATAGCCCGAAAATTCGTTAAGGCCGATGGTGAGCCCGCGTTGGTCGGGACGCGTCAGATCAAGCTTGGCAGTCTGCGTCATGGACCAAGTAAAACCCTGATTCACACCGAGCAGCACCGTAGCGGCGACGATCCAATTCCAATCTGGCGCAAACAAAATCATGAAGGGAATCGGCAGCGCCGAGGCCCACCCCAGAAGCAACACAGTCTTGCGCCCCATGCGCTCGGACAAGCGCCCAGCCACGAAGTTAAGCGCGCCTTTGACAAAGCCAAACGCCACCACGAAGGCCATCAGCAACACGAACGAACCCTTAGGCACACCGAATTCTGTTTCGGCCAAGGCGGGCACGACCGTACGCAACATGCCCAGCGTCAAACCGACCAGAAATACTTGCACGATTTGGTGCATGAATTGCGAAAAATTATCTCGTATGCCGTAACGCAACACCGGCAATGCTGGGGATGAAAGCATGGTCTAGGCCGCGATATTGGCGGCGACGAATTGATCCATCTGCGCCGGGCGTGGCGGGATATCTTTCGTCAGATTGTCCACAAACGCTGGCTTGTCCAAGCTCAAACCAGGATTCCAACGCTTTTCAAAACCGAGCGTAGATGACGGCTTGCCCGATAGCCCTGCGCCACACGCGCTGCCCGCCTGATGGCCGGGGAAAATTTCGGTTTCATTGGGCAAGTTAAGTAGCTTGGCGTGCAAACTGTCGTACAACTGCCCGGCCATCACCCGCTCCTGTCCTGCTAAATCCGGACGACCGAGACTGCCGACAAATAAGGTGTCGCCGGTAATGACGAACCAGGGTTGATCGCCGCGTCGTTTATCCGTGACCTGCAAGCAAATACTGTCTGGCGTATGGCCCGGCGTGTGCAGCACCTTGATCGCCACATTGCCCACTTCGATCACATCATTGTCGTGCAGCGGATAGAAGGGAAACTGCACCACACTCGTATCACTTTCGTGCAGGCAGTATGCCGCCCCGGCTAGCTTTGCCAGCGCGCGTCCACCTGAGTAATGATCGGCATGCACGTGCGTGTCGATCACATGCGTAATACTGACATTGGCCTGTGCTGCTTCATCCATAAACCACTTCTCATCACCCGCCACGACATCCACTGCCACGGCTAAGCCCTCGCCGCCGCAGCCAAAAAAATAGGATAGGGTTGATTCTTTAGTTGCCAATTGTTTAAAAAACATACCTCTCTCCTAATGTGACAGTGCGCTGATTATGCGTAAACCATGCGCGCGCCATTCGGCTACGCCTTCTTCCACACGCGCAGCCTGCAAGCCATGCTCGCGCATTAAATCCACCGCCTCTTTCGCCATCAAACAAAATGGCCCACGACAATAAGCAACGATGGGCCGATTGAGAGGCAGTTCTTTAATCCGTTCTTTCAATTCCGAAAGTGGCAGAGAGCGCGCATGCGGAAAATGCGCCGTCTCGTATTCATCTGTGGGTCGCACATCAATCACCGTCACCTCGCCGCGCTCGGCTTGCGCGAGCAACGCTGCACCCGTCATGGGGAATAGCTCCTCCGGTCGCGACACTAACGTTTTCATGGCGGCTTGCAACTCGTACAAACGCATCTCTGACAAAGCGCGCAAGCTGACCCACAAATCGGCGACTTGCTCATCCATCAAGCGGTAATAAATATTGCGTCCATCGCGTCGCGCTTCTACCAAACGCGCCGCTTTCAGCTCTTTTAAATGCGCGCTGGTCAACTTGATCGACATACTCGATTCGATTGCAAGTTGCTCCACGCCCTTTTCGCCTTGGCATAAAATTTCGATCAGCTCCAAGCGCTTTGGACTCGCGAAGGCTTTACCCATACGGGCAACTTGTTCGTACAGGGCATTCTTCAAAATACGTCCGGTTTTCATGTAAAACTTTCATTCTAACGATTATTAGAATATAGATGAGGAGCCAAGGTAAATCAATGAGCGTAAAGATATTTATCTCGTACCCAGGTACATGAATATCGAAAATAAGCGCAAGATTCAGTAATTAAGCGGTAGTAGGAACTTTAGAAGAAATTACCGTTCACACAGGCGTGTGGTCGGTAAAAAAACAAGCCCATGCGTTCATTGCAGCCGCTCTTACGCCGTGGTAAGTTGAAAAAGTGAATAAAGCGATACAACAATTCGTAGCAGTACTGCTCATGCTGTGGCTACCCGTTTTTAGCGGTAGCGCGTTAGCCATGGTGTCGTGCCCGCACATGTCATCGCAAGCACAATCCGAGGCTATGTCCTTGTCGGCCACCGACGACGACGCGCACTGCAATATGCAACACCAGCAAAAAACAGATAACAGCGCATCCGGTTGCGACCTGTGCGGCCAGTGCCACGTCACCTGCTCCCCCGGCATCACTGCCAGTTTACGCACCCCGCTTACCACTGCATCAAACGTGGAGCATGCTAGCCCCTTGCAGTTGTTTCATTCCGTCACGCTGCCGCTTCTCGACCCACCTCCGCTCGCGCTCCCCGCAAGAGGGATGCCGGTGGGTACCCCGCTGTTGCACAGCGACCCCTCCGCAGTCATCTAATCTCAATCCACGACATCGCGTAGGCGCGCAGTTCGCTTGTCGCGTTACGATGTCAGTCTGCCAGCGGGATCGCGCATGCGTCACGCCTTCTAATTACACGACTATGGAGTTTTTATCATGCGAATGAAAAGACACTTGGTTCTGCTCAGCGCGCTCATGTCTGCGAGCATTCACGCGCAACTTACCGAGCTTGCTGAGCCACCACTACGCTACGAAAGCGCGTTTTCGGATTACCGCGCGCAACAAGATGCTCCCCTACTCCCCTGGCAAAAACTTTTCACCGAGGATGGCGCGTTTACCGACAAGGCCGCGCTCGGCACAGCGGCTACGAGCAAGGTCGCGTTGGATGCACCGGTGCAAGTAAAACCGGCCAGCAACGCCACCACGACCAGCGACACGCGCGGCCGCATCGAATCAATCAACACCAGTGAAGGTAAAATAAAATTCAAGCATGGCCCCATCCCCAAATTTGACATGCCGGGCATGACCATGGTTTTTCGGGTGCAAGACCCAAAATTACTCTCTCAGGTCAAGGTGGGCGATGAAGTGGGCGTCACCATGGCAGAAGTTGGTAACGGTATCGTTATCACTGGCTTTCAAAAATAAGGGGACGTAAAAATGCATTCATGTCACCAAGTACCATCGTACGTAAAACGAATAAGCGTCGCGCTGGCCGCGCTCGCGCTCGGCGCTTGCACCAGCTTTTCTACCGATGGCGGTTTCAAACGCGTCGAAACCGAAGCGCAATCTCGCCTCGGCGCAAACGTGCAAGTGGCGCGACCGGCAGATAGCCCGACCACGACCCAAGTGCGCGCGCTTTTGGCCAAACCCCTCAGCGCCGACGATGCTGTACAAATTGCGCTGCTCAACAATTCCGGATTGAAAGCCAGCTTGGCCGAGTTGCAAATCGCCGAAGCCGATCTGGTGCAGGCGGGTCGGCTACGCAACCCCGGCCTCTACTTCGCGCGTTTGCAACGCGGGTCAGAAATAGATATCGAACGCACCTTTACGCTCGACATCCTCGGCCTATTTGCCATCCCGCTCAAAACTGCAATCGAATCGCGCCGCTTTGAACAAGCCCAACTTAGCGCGGCGGGGGATGTGCTCAAACTCGCGGCAGAAACCCGGCGCGCCTATTTCAACGCAGTCGCGGCACAAGAGTCATTGGTCTATATGGAGCGGGTAAAAATCGCTGCTGAAACCAGTGCGGAACTGGCGCAACGCATGGCGCAAGTCGGCAATTGGAGCCGCCTTGCACAAATGCGCGAGCAATTGTTCTACGCAGAAGCCACCAGCCAATTAGCGCGCGCCAAACAAATGGTCATTACTGAGCGCGAGCGCTTGACGCGGCTCATGGGGCTTTGGGGCAGCGATATCAACTTCAAGTTACCGGAGCGCCTCCCCGATCTGCCCGTTAAGCCAGTTGAGCGCACCGAGGTCGAAGCAAGCGCCCTGCAATCCCGACTCGATGTGCAAATGGCCAAGCTCGAAGTAGCTGGCATGGCAAAATCCATTGGCCTATCTAAGGCCACGCGTTTCGTCAACGTATTAGACCTGGGCTACCAGCGAAATACCTCCAACGAATTGCCGCGCCAAACTGGTTACGAGATAGATATTCAAATTCCACTCTTCGATTGGGGTGACGCAAAAATCGCACGGGCCGAAGCCGCTTACCTGCAAGCGGTAAATCGCACAGCCAACACCGCGATCAACGCACGCTCCGAAGCGCGCGAAGCCTATCAAGGCTATCGCACCGCTTACGATCTCGCGCAACACTATCGGGATGAAATTGTCCCCCTACGCAAAAAAATCTCCGACGAGCAATTGCTGCGCTTTAACGGCATGCTGATCGGCGTGTTTGATTTAATCGCCGATGCGCGCGAGCAAGTCATGAGCGTGAACGGCTATATCGACGCACTGCGCGATTACTGGCTCGCGGAAACCGATTTGCAAGGCACACTCTCCGGCCCCGGCGGCGGCATGTCTGCAAGCGGCAAAGCCACAATGAACCCGCCTGCCGCATCGAGCGCAGGCCATTAGTACGTTGCCCCATTTTTGGCCGCAGCGATCACTGAAGCCAGATTTTGATAAGGAAATA
>JAYVBU010000300.1:0-2361 GCA_043750335.1 Betaproteobacteria bacterium
CCCTCATGGACGGCATTTTCGGCTGGCTGGGCGATCAAAGTGCGCATCAGGAATTAATCCGGCATATGGGGGATGCGTCCAAGCCCTCCACAGCAAAGCTGCATGAATACAGCACTCTGCTACTGGGGATTGCAGCCTGTTCACGTTTTGGCAAGGCTGGCATTCATATTGAAAATGGGCTGGCAGTGGCGCTGATGGGCCGCCCCCAGTTTCTGGATGATGAACTTGCCAGCATGGCGCGCGAGCAGAATCCCGCGGTTGCGATTGCGCACGGATGGTTGCGCCTTGGTGAAAAACTCCCTACCCGAATGCGCGGTAATTTCGCTTTTGCCGTGCTCGAGCCGGATAAAAAACAAGCCTGTCTCGTTCTTGACCGTGTTGGCATTGAGCGTTTGTGTTATGCCCACCATGGGGGCCAATTGGTTTTTGGCAGCAGCATACAAAGCGTGGCGGCGCACCCTGCAGTTGGCCGCGTCATCTACCCGCAGGCTATATACGATTATCTGTATTTCCACGCCATCCCTGCGCCGCGCAGCCTCTATCAGGGTGTGCACAAATTGCTGCCAGGCCAAATCGTCACGCTAAAAAATGGCCAGATTCAGACAGGGTTTTACTGGCAGGCCGACTACACCCCGGCCGATGGGGATTTCGGCGCGCATCAGCGTCATTTTCGCAACATGCTCGATCAGGCTGTGCGCGATGCTGATGCGCCAGACACTGCCGCGTTTCTCTCTGGCGGTACCGATAGCTCTACGCTAGTGGGCGCACTTACCGCCGCCCGTGGCGCGCCGGTTGATACTTTTTCCATCGGTTTCGATGTCGATGGTTTCGACGAGATGGAGTACGCGCGTTGCGCCGCAGAGCGGTTTGGCAGCCACGCTCATGAGTATTATCTGAAGCCCGCCGATATCGTGACGGCGATTCCCGTCATTGCGCAGGTTTACGACGAACCCTTTGGTAACAATTCGGCGGTGCCGACGTATTTCTGCGCGCAGGCCGCGCGCGAAGCGGGGTTTACGCATATGTTCGCCGGCGACGGCGGCGACGAAATATTCGGCGGCAATGCGCGCTACGCCAAGCAACGCCTGTTCGAGGCTTATGCTCGCTTGCCTGCACCGCTAAGGCGCGGGTTGATTGAGCCGCTTGCGTCTCTGCCGGGTCTGTCTGACCATTTTCCGCTGTCCAAGCTCAAAAGCTATGTCGCTCAGGCCAACACCAGGCTGCCACTGCGGCTGGAAAGTTATAACTTTCTGCATCGCACCCCGCTCCAGCAGATATTTACTGCGGATTTTCTCCAGGCCGTCGATCCCGCTCTCACAGGTACGGCGCTCACAGAGGTGTATGCGCGCAGCAACTCGGATCATTACATCAATCGCCTGATGCATCTGGACATGAAATTCACGCTGGCAGATAACGATTTGCGCAAGGTAGGCACGATGACCGAAGCCGCCGGTATAGAAGCAAGATATCCCTTGCTCGACGACCGCATGATTGCGTTTGCGAATGCATTGCCGGTGGATTACAAGGTGCGCGGTCAGCAATTGCGCTGGTTTTTCAAGAAAGCCCTGGCGGATTTGTTGCCTGAGAAAATCATCAACAAGAGTAAACATGGCTTTGGTTTGCCATTCGGTGTCTGGAGTAATCAATATGCACCGCTCGGCGATCTCGTGAGCGACAGCGTGTCGGATTTCAAACAGCGCGGCTGGATCCAGCCGGCTTATCTTGACCACATGCTGGCCATGCAGCGTGGCCAGCATGCCAGTTATTACGGCGTGATGGTCTGGGTGATGATGATGCTGGAACAGTGGTTACAGGCGAACGAGGACTAAAATAGAGCTTTGAAGTTTGTTGCTAAAGCTCATGCAATCACAACCCTGCATTTCGACCTCAAGCGATAAAATTATTTCGTTTTTTAACACATGGCAGACGCGGCCAACCTAAATCAGGTCGAGCGATCTTGTCTAAGGCATAAATGATGGTCCGATCAATATCCCTCGCGAATCGTTTAATCTCGGCCTGGAAGCGTCATGGTGGCTCAGGCTTCCTCTTGCTGTTAGGTAAAAACATTTCGCACTATCTGGGCGAACTGCTGTCAGGTCGCCTGTTCGGGAAAGCAGAGGAAGTGTTCTCTGAGTACGATGAGGCTCATGGCACCGACACGGAGCGTATTCGGGAAGTGGGTTCACTGGGTATCGAATCCGAGAATGCCAGACATGCCGTTCGCTATCAGCCCTCCCCTTCAAACATGGCCCGACGAGCCATTCACGGCCTCAACATCGCGCACAACCAATTCACATTTCTCGATTTTGGTGCAGGAAAAGGCAGAGTGCTGTTGCTTGCAGCAGAGCTTCCTTTCCGTGC
>JAYVBU010000301.1:0-5286 GCA_043750335.1 Betaproteobacteria bacterium
CTACCCTGCTTTGTTTTTTTCGTAACGTTCGTAGGCATGAACAATATGCTGCACCAGGGGATGGCGCACGACATCTTCGACTAAAAAATGCGTGAAGCCGATTCCCTTCACATCTTTCAGCACCTCTTGCGTTTGCACGAGTCCGCTGGTTTGGCCGCGCACCAAGTCGATTTGCGTCACATCGCCGGTAATGACCGCCTTAGTGCCGAAACCGATGCGGGTGAGGAACATTTTCATCTGCTCCGGCGTGGTGTTTTGCGCTTCGTCCAGAATAACGAAGGCCTGACTCAAGGTACGGCCACGCATATACGCCAAGGGGGCAATTTCAATCGCATTGCGATCAAACATTTTGGTCACTTTTTCGAAGCCCATCAGGTCGTATAAAGCGTCATACAAGGGGCGTAAATACGGATCAACTTTTTGCGCTAGATCGCCGGGTAGAAACCCTAAACGCTCTCCCGCTTCTACCGCCGGGCGTACCAGCACAATGCGCTTAACCAGATCGCGCTCCAGCGCATCCACCGCACAAGCCACGGCAAGATAGGTCTTGCCAGTGCCAGCGGGGCCGATGCCGAAGGTGATATCGAATTCCTGAATCTGCCGCAGATAAAGATTTTGGCGCGCGGTACGCGCATGCAAGTCCGTCTTGCGCGTCATCAGCACCGGCATCATGTCGTCATGGCGCTCGCCGCTCGCTACCGGTGTATGTGCGATCTCAACTAAGCTTAGTTGCACATCCTCTACACTCAAAGCGCGCTGAGAGCGCTCATAAAATTGCTGCAACAAGGTGATTGCATGACGCGCTTGCAGGGTTGTACCGTCCACCCGGAAACATTCTCCCCGGCGCGCAATATTTACTCCGAGCGCGGTTTCGATTTGGCGCAGATTTTCATCGAGTACGCCGCACAGATTGGCCAGGCGCTTGTTATCGACGGGGGTGAAAGCGATGTCCATTTATTTTTTGGAACCACGGATGCGCACAGATGAACGTGGATGAACATCAGAAGCAAAGCTTGCAAAGGTATATCCGTGCTTATCCGTGTTCATCCGCGCTTACTCCACCTTTTCGCCATGCAAGCTGCGCGCTGACCCATCCAGAATCTTGACCTCGGTATAGTGATTCACCAAGCGCGGATGACCTTCAAAGCTCACGACACGATTATTGTCGGTGCGGCCAAACAGGCGCTTGCTGTCTTTGCTCGATACATTCTCCACCAGGATGCGTTGCACGCTGCCGATCATGGCTTGGCTAATGGCGGTCGCTTGTTGCTCCACACGCTGCTGCAGGCGGGTGAGACGCGCAGCTTTTACCCCGTGCGGCGTGTCGTCTTGCAGAGAGGCCGCTGGTGTACCGGGGCGCGCGCTGTAGAGAAAGCTGAAGCTGTTATCAAAGCCCACCTCGTCGATCAATTTTAAGGTGGCCTCGAAATCTGCATCGGTCTCGCCGGGGAAGCCGACGATAAAATCGGACGTCAGTGATAAGCCGGGGCGTACGGCACGCAAACGGCGTACTTTTGCTTTGTATTCGAGCGCGGTATAGCCGCGTTTCATCGCCATCAAAATGCGGTCAGAGCCGGATTGTACCGGCAGATGTAAATGCGAAACCAATTTGGGGATGCGCGCATAGGCGTCAATCAAGCGATCAGAAAATTCCAAGGGGTGCGAGGTGGTGAAGCGGATACGCTCAATGCCAGGAATGTCCGCAACATACTCGAGCAATAGCGCTAAATCAGCGCTTTCACCCTCATGCATCTGGCCGCGATAAGCATTTACATTCTGGCCGAGCAAGGTGACTTCTTTCATGCCTTGTTCGGCGAGTTGCGCTACTTCTGCTAGCACGTCGTCGAAGGGACGCGACACTTCTTCGCCGCGCGTATAGGGTACAACGCAAAAGCTGCAATATTTACTGCATCCTTCCATGATCGACACGAAGGCGCTCGCGCCTGACATTTTGGCAGCGGGCAGGTGATCGAATTTTTCAATTTCGGGAAAGGAAATATCCACCTGCGACTGGCCGGTACGACGGCGCGCATCGAGTAATTCGGGCAGACGATGTAAGGTCTGCGGCCCGAAAACAATATCCACATATTTTGCGCGCTTCACTATCGCCGCGCCTTCTTGGCTGGCAACGCACCCGCCCACGCCGATCATCAAGTCCGGCTTGCTTTGTTTGAGGTGCTTCCAGCGGCCAAGCGCATGAAACATTTTTTCCTGCGCGCGCTCACGTACCGAACAGCTATTAAACAAAATCAGATCAGCGTCTTCTGGTTTGTCAGTGCGCTCGAAGCCCTGCGCCGCATGCAGCACATCGGCCATTTTGTCCGAGTCGTACTCGTTCATCTGGCAACCAAAGGTCTGGATGAATAATTTTTTTGCCACGGATGGATGTGTTGCTGAAGTGAAATTACTGCGGAAGGTGCGCGATTTCTTCTGGGGTCAATATCCACAATTTGAGTAGATTGCCTTGCGAATCGAGCTTGAATAACACTTTGCCGGTTTTCGGCGATGCATTGGGCAGCACGATGCGATTGGCGGTATCGTAAATGTGCGCGCCGGGTGCCAAACGGTATGTTCGGTCGTCGATGCTCACATAGGGATATGTTACGCCCGTCAAATTGGCTGGCTTTACATTGCGCGGGAAAGGGCGATCAACAGCGTGGGCAGGTAGGGCTAGCAAAAAAGCCACCAGCACAGCAAACAGGGTGTTCGTCAGCGTACGCATGAGACCTCCCGAGACAAATACGGCCGCGCTTCGCGGCCGAACTCAAAAAAACCTGATGGGATAGGTGCAATTGAATCATCGCCCACAGGCGGCACCAGTGCTTAATCTACGTTTTTCAGATTTTCGAGATACTGCTAAATGTACTGTCAAACATTCCATGCTTGCCCCATTAAATCCACCCTACAATTTCGTTTTGCTTGCGGAGCATCTTGGATATTTCGCGCAGCAATTCGCGTTGTTCGCCATTATATCCATTGCGCACCGGTCTTGTCTTGTCTTCGGATGTCCGCTTCTGCCAAGAGCAGAACGCCATCAACGGAAACAAGTATCAGCAAAACGCTTGGGGAGATTTTTGATATTGTGGCGCTCATTCCAGAAGAAACACCGAAGAAGCGCGGCACTTATGAAAAGGCGACTATAAAATTAAGGTCTTAGTTTCCAAGCAGATATATCAATTTAGTTGTCATAAGGAAATTGACTAATGTTAGATAAACGACTAACATTGTGTAAATTCACGAGGAGTTGTTATGGCACAATCTGATGTTCCACATAATCCGTTTCGTCCTGGAAACGGACAGCGGCCCCTTTATCTTGCGGGGCGTTCGGCAGAGCAAGATCAGTTTTTGGCTATGGTCAAAGAAACGGAGATTGCCCAGAATGCTATTTTGACTGGCTTGCGTGGGGTCGGAAAAACCGTGTTGCTTGAGGAATTAAAACCCATTGCCCAAAATAATGGATGGCTATGGACAGGCAACGATCTATCGGAATCCTCCAGCTTGACTGAGGATCGAATTGCACGCCGCATTGTGGTGGATTTGTCTTCGCTGTTGGCACCGCTTGTAATCCGGCCACAAACTACTTTTCCTCTTGGATTTACGGCGCAGGCTCCCGAGCCCATCCCACTACGATTCGATGATTTATGGAACATCTTTGAAGCTACTCCGGGTCTGACTGATGACAAGCTTAAAGCCGTTTTATCACATGCCAGATCGATATTAGAGACGACATCATTGCGTGGAGTGGTATTTGCCTATGACGAAGCGCAGAATTTATCAGACCATGCAGCAGCTAAGGAATTCCCACTTTCTGTTTTACTTGATGTCTTTTCGTTCTTTCAGAGGACTCCATCGAAATGCCGATTCATGCTAGTGTTATCGGGTCTTCCAACCCTATTTCCAAAACTTAATGAAGCGCGTACATATACCGAAAGAATGTTTCATGTCATGCATCTACAACGGCTTAATGACGATGACGCTCACGAAGCCATTACTAGGCCCATCGCAATTTCAAAAAGCAAATTAGGCTTCGCTGAAAACACAGTTCAAAATATCATCAAAATGTCTGATGGCTACCCGTACTTTATTCAATTTGTATGCAAGGAAGTCTTCGATGCATGGATAGGAAAAATCACCGATGGCCTTGCCCCGTCCATTCCAATGGGGGCGATTGTTGATAAACTGGATCAGGATTTTTTTTCACCCAGATGGGCGAGGGCGACCGATCGCCAGCAGGATTTTATGAAAGTCATTGCCACATTACCAAATAGCAACGACGAGTTTTCTGTACAGGATATTGTCGCCGCCTCCCGTAGCGTCTTGATCAAGGGATTTAATCCAAGCCATGCAACTCAGATTCTGCAAGCTCTTGGTGAGAAAGGTCTGATTTATAGAAGTAGGCGCGGCGGGTACTGTTTTGCCGTGCCTTTGCTTTCGGAATTCATTAAAAGACAGGTTTGGGATCCAGCTAGTCTGATCCCCCCCGGAACCTGAGACCAACGCTTAATCGTCTTTCCGCAGACAGGTAACATCCACACTTGACCGCTCAGTCACGGCGCTTGCAATAAACCCGCAAGCCCCACGCCATCGCTATCGCACTTGTATCTGACAAAGCGCAGAAGGCGATGAAACTGCCCTCTGCTTTAGCTCCGTAGCCAAGTGTGTCCGCTCCGTTACCGCAGACGCTTCACGCCGTCGCGCTTCATGGCTCCGCCAAAGGCCGCTGCGCCATCAAGCGCTCGCCGTTCGCAGGCTGCTGGGCAGTGGTAGTCTGAACGTGCAGCGCCCCTTCGCAGTGCTGTTAAGGCGTTGTCGGCTGCGCCGGTTATTGTGTGTGGTGGTATCCAACATAACGGCGTCTTATGCAAAGCACATGTGTCGGTAAAAGCTCCCGCCCTTCGGGTTCGCATAAGAGGCCGTTATGTCTTGCGCCCTTCTGGTAAATGCCTCCACACAAGTCAAGATCAACATCCATCACCTGCGGTGAGGGGCAGCAAAACGGGGCGGGTGTTTCGTCGCCCCTTCGCCTTTTGCTGCATGGTCGCTGCGCGTTCAGTTTTTTATCCCCCGCCCACCCAGCCTATCAGGCTGCGCGGGGTCGCGCTGCGCTGCTCCTTTCCCGCTCACCTGCCACGCCTCCCATCCGCCCCAAGTGGCTCCCTCAATAACCTTAACGGGTGATTAGCTTATGAGCCAAACCGGCAGCTTGGATGATATTCCGATTCGATGTAAAAACAGTCAGCCCTGGCACGGTCGCATAATCACCGTCATCGGTAATAATTTGAGTGA
>JAYVBU010000302.1:0-2350 GCA_043750335.1 Betaproteobacteria bacterium
AGCGCGGTAAGCTCTAGCGCCAATACCGCTTCCAGGCCGCGCGGGCAGGTGGCAAAAAATTGATGCATGGCATTTCCTAATTGAAAACAGAACAGGCCGAGGCCGGAAATTTAAAAGGGTTTGACCACAACCAGGATGACGACGGCGAATAAGATCAACACCGGAAACTCATTAAACCAGCGATACCAGACATGGCTATGCGTGTTGCGGCCTTGTTTGAAATCGTCGAGCAACTTTCCACAATACAAGTGATAGGCGATGAGTATGACCACCAACACCAGTTTCGCCATCAACCAGCCGCCCGTGATGCCATAAGCCAGCCACAGCCAAAGCCCCGTCACGAGCGTTAGCGCACCAAGCGGCGTGATAAAGCGGTACAACTTACGCTCCATCACGGCAAGCTGCGCGGCCACGGCGGCATCTTGCGTCATGGCATGGTTCACGAATAAGCGCGGCAGGTAGAATAGCCCGGCAAACCAACTCACCATGAAAATAATGTGGAACGCTTTGACCCAAAGCATGGTCTGCCCTTGCCCATCACGAATGATTAAATAGCCATGCATTTTACACCACGCATCAAACTGTTCTTAAAACGACATGGGTTCACCCTGGCGATGCTCGGATTCGTCGCCTTTATGTGGTTTCGCCCACCCGCATGGGTCTCGGAAATGAACCAGCCGCTACCCAATCTGCCCTTCACCACGCTCGATGGCCGCATGGGCACATTAGAAGGACTGCGCGGCAAAGTAATACTGGTAAATTTTTGGGCGACTTGGTGCCCCTTTTGCCGCCACGAAATGCCCGCCATGCAAGATTTCTATCGCGACTATCAAGCCCAAGGCTTTGAAATTCTCGCGTTCAGTGTGGACGACGACCCGGCCACAGTTGCCGCCTACCTAAACGAACAGGGCTATACTTTTCCCGTGCTAATGGCCGATAGCGAGCAGCGCACCGCCTTCGGCGACATTTCTCGATTACCGACTTCGTTTATCATCGACAAAACTGGTCGCTTGCGCCACAAAATCAGCGGGCAGGTGCATTATGGCCGACTACAAAACCTGATCGAACCGCTTCTTACCCCTATCCCAGGAGATCAAAAATGAAAAGATACTTGCTTGCCTTCGCGCTCATCTGGTCCGGTGCATCATGCGCCTATGATTTGGGCGATATCCTTAAAGGCGTAGGGGACGCCACCGCTAAGAAAAGCAGCGCGCCCGCCAGCAACCTCTCCGACCAAGACGTAAGTCATGGCCTCAAAGATGCGCTAGTCGAGGGCGCAGGCAAAGCCGTCGCAACACTCGGTCGCACCGATGGCTTTTTGCTCAACGACAAAGTGCGTATCCCGCTACCTGATTCGATGCAAAACGTAGAATCGGTGATGAAAGCGCTAGGCCAAGGCAAGCGCATAGAAGAACTCAAAACCTCACTCAATCGCGCCGCTGAAGCCGCCGTGCCAGAGGCCAAAACGCTGCTCCTTGATGCCATCAAAAACATGAGCGTGACCGATGCCAAAGCCGTGCTGACCGGCGCCGACGATGCCGCTACCCAGTACTTCCGCCAAGCGACCATGCAGAAATTACACGAGCGATTCTTGCCAATCGTAGGCAAGACCGTGAACAAATATAAACTCTCCCAACAATATGACCGCATCGCGGGCACGGCATCCCAAGCAGGCTTGATGAATAAAGAACAAGCCAATATGTCGGAATACGTCACCGGCAAAGCGCTAGACGGCCTGTATTTCATGATCGCGGAAGAAGAAAAAGCCATACGTCGCGACCCATTGGGACGCAGCAGCGAATACGTGCGCCGCGTGTTTGGCAGCTTGCAGAAGAAGTAAGCTTTCTTTCTTGCGGTAGTGAGGACTACTTCGCTGCATTCCCCCTTGACCATCCCGCCGTCATTGACTGAGAATGATGTCATTGTGCGCAGAAGCCAAATGGTTCATTAAGAAACCCGGTCGCGCATCACGCCAAATCCAAAGGGGAAATCTTGCAAGTTCTGTCTGCGGCGCGGCGCGCGGTTTTATTTTTCTTTGATTTTTTTGCCAAGAGATCAGAGATTAAATCGTCTCTGATGTCATTTGTGAATTGTGGTCTGTCCGTAATTTCCCGCAAATCAAAAGTGTCAATACAAGATGTGACCCCTTATTTGCTTCATTCAGTTATGCCTTAAGTAAGTGCCATTCGGGTCATAGGATGCCTCCCACCTGCATTCCCCCTTGACCATCCCGTCGTCATTGTCTGAAAAAAATGTCATTGCGCGGAGAAGCCAAGCGGTTCATTAAGAAACCCGGTCGCACATCACGCCAAATCCAAAGGGGAAATCATGCAAGTTCCGTCTGTGCCGC
>JAYVBU010000303.1:0-5263 GCA_043750335.1 Betaproteobacteria bacterium
TAGCAGTGGTGCGCCTCATCGTTAATGACAAGGATGTTTTTCATGCCCATCAAGTCGGGCATGACGCGCTGAAGCATCTGGCCCTCCGTTTCGAGTGTCTTGGGTTCTTCGCCTGTGCGGCCCTGTAGCAACTGTCGCCCGCCCTTGGACAGATCAATGCGCTCGCGCATCTTGAAGGCGTGATAGTTGGTGATGACGATCTTGGCACGATTCACGTCGTCGAGCATGTCACCCGGCACCAGCTCGCGGTCTTTGTAGTAACTGTTGGGATCGTTGGGTTGCAAGACGCGCAGACGATCTTTGATCGTCAGGCCGGGGGCACAGATCAGAAAGCCGCGTGTGAAATTCTTGGCTGTAGGACGACGCACTGCATTGATGGTCTGCCAAGCTATGAGCATGGCCATCACTGTGGTCTTGCCTGCACCGGTGGCGAGTTTCAGCGCAAGTCGCATCAATTCTGGATTGGCGTTCTTGTTTACCGCAGCGAGAAGGTCGAGAACGAGTTTGCCGTGTTTGGATTGAGGTGCGACCTCGGTCAGCCAGATCGCGGTTTCCACCGCTTCTACCTGGCAGAAAAATGGTCGGATGTCGTTGAACTTGTGATGGCGCCAGTGTTGCAAGAGGCGGGCTGTCTCTGGTGTCACCTGCCACTGATTGGGATTGGGCAAGGAGCGCCAGGAATTCACATAGCCGCGTACTTCATTGATGATCGAAGTCGGGTCGTATTGCTGCTCCTTCGTAGAAAGCCCCGAGCCCTCCTCGAAAACAAAATCATCCTGCTTATTACCGCCCTTTCGTTTCTTGGGCTTTGGGATCGGCGTGATGAACTTGGCGGGCCGGCGAGTTTCGAGCGTCTTCTGCGTGGGTTGCCCATCATCATCAAGCTCCCAATGCCGTTGCGGGGCTGCGTAGGGAGAGTTGAGGATTGGTTTCTCGAAAAATTGGTTTTCCATATTTATGTTTTCTGAGGATCAGGTCAATCCAGTATTCAAGTAAAGGCATGATGCCGTAGGAGTAGCTCGCAGGGTGAGCTAGCCGCTATTTACCGTAACTCCGAAACGCTTTCAATGCCGATTGATAACTGGCTGCTAGTTGCACAGCTAGGTGGCCATCAAACACAAAGTTGTGCATCAACTCGAATTTTCTTGAACGTAGCCGCAGTCTTAGATAATGTCGTGCAGGTAACACGCAGCCATGGTCTCGGCATCATGCCCGGCGTCTTATAGCGTCCAGCCAAGTTCGTCGAGGTGGATGAAACAGGCGGGACGCTCTTCGCCTTCGGGTGTTTTACGATGGCGGGAGTCCTGCGAACGGGTACGGTGAGATTGTTCTGCAACATGCATGGCGTTGAGCACTATGGGCTTGCTTGCCCTGTCCTCACCAACCTCTTTTTTAGATTTCAATCGTAACACAACCAAACGAGCCAATTAAATCCTGTGGGACTACTTGAGGATACCGTAGCACCCCTCGGTTTCATCCATCAGATCGTAAAAAGCGAGCGCCACAGCTTTCTTCACCGCCCAAGCGTTCGTATGGTTTTACATGCTCATACCTTAACGGGAATCACCAAGCTCGCGGCCAGTTTAGCGCGTTCGCGCGCTTCATCCGTATCCCGGCCGGTGGCTAAAGCCACACCCATGCGGCGGTGCGTGAAGCTCACCGGCTTACCGAACAATCGAATATCGCTGTGCGGCACGCGCAAGGCCTCGGCTACACCGTCGAAGGCGATGCCCTCTGCATCCATTCCGCCATAGATCACCGCACTTGCACCAGGCACGCGCAGGCTGGTATCGACGGGCAAACCTAAAATGGCGCGCGCATGTAAATCGAATTCGCTTTGCACTTGCGAACACATCGTCACCATACCGGTATCGTGCGGGCGTGGGCTGACTTCAGAAAACCACACCTGATCGCCTTTGACAAACAGCTCCACACCAAACAGGCCACGACCGCCCAAATTATCGGTTACTTGTTTGGCTATTTCACGTGCGCGATGCAGTGCGTTGACGCTCATGCGCTGCGGTTGCCAGCTCTCGACGTAATCGCCCTTCACTTGAATATGTCCAATAGGCTCACAGAAAAATGTTTCCACTTGGCCCGTAGCGCCGAGCGCGCGCACCGTCAGTTGAGTGATTTCATAGTCGAAATCGACGAAGCCCTCGACAATGACGCGCCCCGTATCCACGCGCCCGCCGCTTGCGGCGTAGTCCCATGCCGCTTGCACCTGCGTCGGCCCATCGACTTTTGATTGACCCTTGCCGGATGACGACATCACGGGCTTGATGACGCAGGGGTAGCCGATACACCCGCTAGGGGTACGCCGATGGGTGCCCGAGGGCTCCGCCCTCACCCCCTCGCAGCCCGCGTCAATCGCCGCTTGCATCTGTTGCAGACTGTCGGCGAAGGCATAGGGCGAGGTCGGCAAGTGCAGTGTCTCAGCGGCCAAGCGGCGAATGCCTTCACGATTCATGGTGAGTTGCGCGGCGCGCGCAGTGGGGATCACCTCGGTTAAATCGTCTTGCTCGATCTGCACCAACATATCGGTGGCGATGGCCTCGATCTCCGGTACGACCAAATGGGGGCGCTCTTGCAAAATCAATTCGCGCAAGGCTTGGCCATCGGCCATATTGATGACGTGCGCGCGATGCGCTACCTGATGGCCCGGCGCATTGGGGTAACGATCCACTGCGATCACCTCCACGCCTAAACGTTGTAGGGCAATGATGACTTCTTTGCCTAACTCACCTGCCCCCAAGAGCATGACACGGGTGGCGCTGGGGGTTAAAGGAGTGCCGATATGCATGGTGATTTCCTGTCTCGAACTTAAATCTTGAAAATGTAATTAACTACAGTGGACGCCGCTTAAAACTAGCGGATGTATTGTGCTGAATCGCGCACTCGTTGTAGGTGCGCTAAACCAGTGCGCGACTAGCGCCCCTTCAACGTATCTTGCAGATATCGAATGAGTTTTTCCGGTTGAAACGGTTTAAGGATATAGCCGTCAGCACCGTCGCGCAGCCCCTCGGCAACATACTCTGGGTTCGCGTGTGCGGTCAGCATCACTACCGGTAGTTTATGCAAATTGGGCTGCGCACGAATTTGGCGTAACACAGCAAACCCGTTTTCCTGCGGCATCACCACATCCAATAACACCGCAACCAGGCACGGCATGGACGCTATTTTATCCATTGTTGCGCGCGGGTCGCCTATCCACTCTACCGCGAAACCCGCACCACCCAGCACGACGCTCACCACTTCGCCAATTGACGACTCATCATCCACAATCAAAATTTGCTGTGGGCCGTTGCAGGGTCGCTGTTCCTCGCGCGACACATAATAGCCTTCCTGCTTCAGCGCTTCTGCTGCGCGCACTGCCTCTGCCCATTCCCTAACACCACGCTCAGTGTCCAGCTCTGTCACACTGACCTCATTCTCCGCTCCGCTCCGCGCTTGGGTTTCATGCTCTAACACACGCACGTAATCTTCTTTCTTGAGCAGTTCAATCGAATGCCGAAAGTCCTGATCGCTCATCACGCCCACCCGCGCCCGCAAATCATCCAACGTGAATTTGCCGTTTACGAGCGCTAAAATTCGGCATTCGTTCTGCGCGAGCAAACGCGCACAATCAGATAGCGCCCGCGTACCTTTAGCGGTCTTCGTCAAAATGTACGTATTGCTCATGGCTAGCTCCCGATTTATGTGTGCTTAGTGTTCGTCATAGCCAATGATAGGCCGAAATCTGCTCAGGCCATAAGCAGCAAACATTGCCAGCATGTTCTATATTAGGCACTCAATCGCCGCAGCACACCCAATGGCGGTGAGCGCAACACGCTGCGCGTCGCCAGCCTGCCTGCCAGTGCGATGGAGGCTGCGCCGCCTGCCACGCCCACGCCCCACAGCCAGGGGTTGAACACGTAGGGTAGGTGTAGCACTTGCTGCGCCAGCATGTAAGACAAGGCACTTGCGCCGGTCGCGGCGAGTACGCCGGACAGCGCGCCGAGTGTGGAAAATTCGATCCACTGAGCGCTGGCCAGTTGTCTGCTGCGCGCGCCGAGGGTGCGCATCACAGCGGCTTCGTACAGACGCTCATCGCGCGTCGCCGCGACAGCGGCATACAGCACCACCAGCCCGGCCAGCAAAGTGAATAGGAATACGAACGTCACCGCATCCGATACGCGGGTCATGATGGCGCGCACATCGCTCATGATGGCCGCCACGTCGATCACCGTAAAGTTCGGAAATTGGCGCACCAGATCGTTGAGCAAAGCCTCATCGCCTGATGGTAAATGAAAGCTGGTGATATACGTTGCGGGCTGGGCTTGCAGTAGCGCGGGCGGCGCAATGACAAAAAAATTGACGCGCATCGAATCCCAATCCACTCGACGCAAGCTGCTTACGCGACCGTTTACGCGTGTGCCCGCGATCTCGTAGCTTAGGCGATCATGTAGTTTGATACCCAGCGTTTCGGCGATGCCTTGCTCCACTGAAAATTGATCGCTCGCGTCTTGTTCTAACCACCAGCGGCCTGCGACAACGCGATTATCCGAGCGCGGCTGCTCTGCCCAGGATAAATTGAATTCGCGCTCCACCAAGCTGCGCGCACGGTCTTCCACATAATCATTCGCGGCAACGGGACGCTCGTTGATCGCTACCAAGCGCCCTCTCACCATCGGATAGAAAACCGGTTCGGCCACATTTGTCTTTTGAAAAAATTGGCGCAGACGCGGCAATTGGTCTGGTTGAATATTTATCACAAAACGATTTGGCGCATCGGGCGGCAACGAAGATTGCCAGCTCGTTAACAAATCACCCCGCACTATCGTTAGCAACAAGAGCGCCATCAAGCCCAGCGCGAAGCCCAGAATTTGCGTCAGGCTCGACGCGCGCCGCCGCCCCACATTTGCCAAGCCGTAAAACCACACGCCGCGCGCACGGCCACGCAACACGGCCATCGCGCGCAACAGCAAGCCACCCAGGAGCAGGCCGAGCAACACCACGCCAAGCAGCCCTGCTAACACATACAAACCCAGCTTGATGTCGCCTGCGCGATACACCAGCAATGCGGCAACCGCCAGCGCGCCCACGACATAGCTTGCCCAGGCAAAATGCGTTGGTAGCCCCAACTCGCGCCGCAACACACGCAAAGTGGATACACGTTTTAGACGCATCAACGGTGGCAGCGCGAAAGCGAACAGCAATAACAAACCAACGCCCACGCCTTCGATCAAGGGCCACAGGCTGGGCGGGGGTAAATCGCTCAAGA